>JBHIBC010000028.1:0-33253 GCA_046758905.1 Acidobacteriota bacterium
GGATCGAGAAGGCATAGGCCGCCGCGTAGAGCAGGAGCAGCGGCCGGCCGGGCGCGCGCCGGGCCGGATCCGCGCCCCGCCGGGGACGGATCAGCGCCCCGGCCAGCGCCAGCGGCGCCACCACGCCGAACGGGAAGGAGACCCCGGCGCGCCACAAGAGCGCAGCCAGCAGCGGCGAGTGACGGCGGTAGGCGTAGATCTCCTGATTGCGCGGGATCTCGCGGCCGGCGATGAGGTCGAGCGCCTTGCGCCCGTACAGTCGCAGCGCCTGGCCCGGGCGGGAGACGAGGAAGGTCACGGCGCGCCGGGCGAAGTAGCGCGACCGGCCGCCCGCGCCGAGGATCCCGAGGTTCTCCGGCTCCTGGGCGAGGCGCTCGAACTCGCCGCCCGGGCGGATCTGGGTCGTCCTGCGGTAGTCGGGGTTATTGCCGATGTAGAAGTTGATCCCGCCGTTGCTCGAGATCAGGATGAGCTCCCGGGCCACCACGGCGTTGCGGGCCGTCACCAGGGCGATCGGCGCGCAGACCCCGATCAGGAACAGCGCGAGCGGCCGGCGTGCCGGCCGGGCACGGCGGCGGGCCCACAGCGCCGCGGCCGGCACCGCCAGCAGGATGTTCGGGGTGGCGATCGCGGAAAGCCCCCAAGCGAGCCCTCCCAGGCACCAATCGCGCCGGGGCGACGCCGCCGGCCCGGGGACGCCCCCGGCCCGCAGCAGGAGCAGCAGCCCCGCGAGCGTCAGGGCGATGTGGAGCACCGGGATCAGCGGCTGGGCGTCGAAGTAGACGAGCGGGCCGTACAGCACCGTCACCGCCGCGGCCAGCAGCCCCGCCCGCTCGCCGAAGACCCGCCGGCCGACGAAGTAGACCAGCAGGCAGGACAGCGAGCCGACCGCCGCCTGCACCGTGTAGATGGCCGTCATCCGCCGCCCGAACAGCGCGATCAGCAGGGCGAGGAAGTAGGGGTACAGCGGCGGCTGCCAGAACGCCCCTCGGCCGCCCAGGAGATCGCCCCCCGCGATGGCCGAGGCGCTCCGGAAGTAGTTGGCGCCGTCCACCAGAGGCACGTCGAAGTAGATCAGGTCGCGGATCTGCGCGACGTAGACGAGGCGGACGGCGAGCGCCGCGACGAAGATCAGGAGGGGCCGCAGACGGTTCACGGCCCCGAGTCTAAGCCCAATCCCTCCCCCGCGCGGCCGCGCTCCGCGCGCGCCGCGGGCCCGGCGCGGGCGCAGCGCAGGGGCGGCTGGGGGCGCGCACGTTGACAGGAGGCGGAGGGGACGGGTAAGATCCGGTGTTCCGTTCAGCCGCAAGCGGGGAGCCGGTCGTGAACTACGCCGTCATCGCCACGGGTGGAAAGCAGCACAAGGTCGCCGTGGGAGACCGCCTCCGGATCGAGACGATCCCGGCCGCCGTCGGCGAGCGCGTGACCTTCGACGAGGTCCTGGCCGTCCACACCGGGAAGGGGCTCCAGATCGGGCGCCCCACGGTGAAGGGCGCGAGGGTCGTGGGCCGGGTCGTGGAGCGGGGCAAGGCGAAGAAGATCCTCGTCTTCAAGAAGAAGCGACGCAAGCAGTACCGCCGGACCCGGGGCCACCGGCAGCGGTTCACGGCGGTCCTCGTCGAGGAGATCAAGGCCGGCTAGCGAGGTGAGCCATGGCCCACAAGAAGGGCGGGGGCAGCTCGCGCAACGGGCGCGACAGCCGCGCCCAGCGTCTGGGAGTGAAGCGGTACGGGGGGCAGTTCGTCACCGGGGGGTCGATCCTCGTCCGGCAGCGGGGCACCCGGTTCAAGCCGGGCCGAAACGTCGGCTGCGGGCGTGACGACACCCTGTTCGCCCGCACCGACGGCATCGTCCGGTTCGAGGACCGGGGCCGCATCGGCCGGTTCATCAGCGTCGTCCCCGTCGCGGCCGCGTCCGCTCCCGCCAGGCCCTGAGTCCCGGCTCCCCCCCCGTTCGAGGCGGCCGCTCCGGGCCGGGGCGCGGCCGCGCGCCCGGCTGCCGGTCGTGACCCGTGCTCGTCGATCAGGCCCGCATCGTCGTCGTCGGTGGGAGAGGGGGCAACGGCTGCGTCAGCTTCCGGCGGGAGAAGTACGTCCCCCGCGGCGGCCCCGACGGGGGCCAGGGCGGAGACGGCGGCTCGGTGTACGTGGTCGCCAGCGCCTCGGTGAAGGGCCTCAACGCCTTCCGGTACCGCAGGAGGTTCACGGCCGACCGCGGCCGCCACGGCGAGGGGAGCAACCGATCCGGGCGGGACGGGCGCGATCTCCCGCTCGAGGTGCCGCCGGGGACGGTCGTCCTGGGCGAGGACGGGGTGACGGTCCTGGCCGACCTCACCCGCCCCGGCCAGCGGGCGCGCGTGGCGCGCGGCGGGCGGGGCGGTCGGGGGAACGCGGCCTTCGCCACCTCCACCCGGCAGGCGCCCCGCGAGGCCGAGCCGGGCGAGCCGGGCGAGGAGCGCATCCTCCACCTGGAGCTGAAGCTGATCGCCGACGTCGGGATCGTCGGCTATCCGAACGCCGGCAAGTCGACCCTGATCGCCCGCATCTCGGCGGCGCGGCCGAAGATCGCGGACTACCCCTTCACGACGCTGCAGCCCAATCTGGGCGTGGTCGACCTCGATGAGCTCCGGTCGTTCGTGGTCGCCGACATCCCGGGCCTGGTGGAGGACGCGCACGCGGGCTCGGGGCTCGGGACGAAGTTCCTGCGGCACATCGAGCGCACGCGCACGTTGATCCACCTGATCGACGTCTCCGAGGCCTCGGGGCGCGACCCGCTCCGCGACCGGGAGGTGATCGACGGCGAGCTGGCCGCCTTCAGCCCCGGCCTGGCGGTCAAGCCCCAGGTGGTGGCCGCGAACAAGATCGACGCGCTGTCGGACCGCGGACGGCTGCGCGCCCTCGAGGCGCGCTGCGCCGCATCGGGGGTCGCCTTTTTCGCCATCTCGGCGGTGAGCGGCGAGGGCGTCCGAGCGCTCCTCGAGGGGGTGTGGGCCTCGATCGAGCGGCGGGCCGAAGCACCGGAGCGCGGCGCCGCGACATCGACCGCGGGCCCGAGATCGCCGTAGGGCCGGCGGGGCCCCGGCCGCGGGAGGTTCAGGGAGGAGGCTATCCAGCTCAAGCGCAAGATCGGATTGGTGCTCGACGCGGCCGCCAGGAGGAAGGCCGAGGACCCCGTGGCGCTCGACCTCAGGGGCATCGCGTCGTTCACCGATTGTTTCATCATCTGCGGCGGCAACCAGCGGCGCCAGACACAGGCGATCTGTGACGCGATCGTCGAGGAGCTGAACGCGCGGGGAGTGCGCCCAGGACACGTCGAGGGGTACGGGCTCGGCGAGTGGATCCTGATCGACTACGGGGACGTGGTGGTGCACGTCTTCACCCGGGACACGCGCCGCTTCTACTCCCTGGAGAGACTGTGGGGGGACGCCCCGAGGCTTGCGCTGGAAGGCGGCAGAAGTTTCGGGAGCAGAGGGCTTTCCGCGACCCGTAAGGGTTGACTTTACCGGGGGCCGCCTTTAAATTACCCGACCTAAATCCGGGAGGGAGGTCCTCGTGAGAGCGGTCGCCCCCGTCCACGCGGCCGGCCCTCTGACGTATCGCTCGGCGCGGATGGCTCGCCTGATGGGCCTCGCCCGGCGAGTGGCCCGGAGCGAAGCCAATGTCCTGCTGTGCGGCGAGAGCGGTACCGGCAAGGGAGCGCTGGCGCGCTTCCTGCACGAGGCCAGCCCGCGGGGTGACGGGCCGTTCGTCACCATCACCTGCGCGAACCTTCCGGGCGAGCTTCTCGAGAGCGAGCTGTTCGGCCACGAGAAGGGGGCCTTCACGGGGGCGACGGAGAGGAGGATCGGCCGGTTCGAGCAGGCGGACGGCGGCACCATCCTGATCGACGGGGTCAGCGAGCTGGCCCCGGCGCCGCAGGGCAAGCTGCTCCGGGTCGTCCAGGAACGCTGCTTCGAGCGGCTCGCCGGCACCCGGACCCTGCGGGTCGACGTTCGGATCCTGACCTCGAGCCAGGTCGACCTGGAGCCGATGGTGGCCTCCGGCGGGTTCCGGAAGGACCTGTTCTACCGGCTGAACGTCATCCGGCTGGACCTGCCGCCGCTGCGGGATCGGCTGGAGGACCTGGCGCTGCTGGCGGAGGCGATCCTGGAGGATCTGGCGGGCCGGTGGGGGAAGCGGCCCGCGCGCCTGACCCCGGGCGCGCTCAACCGGCTGATGCGCCACGACTGGCCGGGCAACGTGAGGGAGCTGCGAAACGTGCTCGAGAGCGCCGCCATCCGGGTGAACGGGAATGACATCCCGGCGGAAGCCATCCGCGTCGAGCCGGCGGGCCTCGAGGGTCCCTTCGCGGCGGCGGCCCGGGGCGGGCAGACCCTGGAGCAGGTCGAGGCGGCGTACATCCGGGAGGTGCTGCGCCACACGGGCGGCAATCGGACGGAGGCGGCGCGGATCCTGGCGATCAACCGGAAGACGCTGCTCGAGAAGCGCCGGCGCTACGGGATCCCCTGAGCGCAACCCCGGGCGCGCGCGGCATGCGGGAAAGGACGAAGCACCGATGAAGAGGATCGGCAAGAGGCAGTTGAACGCCTACAGGAGGCGCCTCCTCGACAAGAAGAGGGAGGTGTCGGAGGCCTACAGCAAGAACACCTCCGCCGGCCGCCTGACCGACGACGAGGGCACCCAGGACCTCGCCGACAAGGCCGCGAGCGCCTACACCAAGGAGTTCCTCTACTCCCTGTCGAATACCGACCGCGAGATCCTCCACAAGGTCGACGACGCCCTGTACCGGATCGACAGGGGCGACTTCGGGACCTGCGTCGAGTGCGGCCAGGGGATCGAGCGCAAGCGCATCGAGGCGGTGCCGTGGGCCAGCCACTGCCTCAAGTGTCAGGAGAAGATCGAGCTGGGGCTTCTCTGACGGCGGCGCTCCTCCGGAGGGCGGCGCCGGGCCCGGAGACGGTGTTCCGATGAAGGTTCGGACCGTCCTCTACCTGATGATCGGCGCGATCGCCGTCGCCGCGCTGTCGATCCTCTACAGCACCAACCGCGAGATCCTCGACCAGCACCTGTTCCTCGGGCAGGGCCTGTCCATCCCGGTCTGGTTCAGCATCCTGGCGGTGAGCGTCGTCTCGATGCTCGTGCCCTTGCTGTTCGGGCTGGTCCGGGACGTGCGCCGCGTGTTCACCAACCTGACCGCCCGTCGACGGGTGCGCTCGCAGAAGGAGGCGGAGGAGCGCTACCTGCTGGGCGTGGAGTCGATGCTGAACGGTCGCGAGGAGCGCGCGCTCGAGCACTTCGAGGCCGTGCTGGCGATCGACCCCAACCACTTCGAGGCGCTCCTCAAGGGGGGCGAGCTGCTGCGCACGATGCGCCGCTACGGCGAGGCGATCGAGTACCACCGGCGGGCGGCGCGCGCCCGGGAGGGAGACCTCCGCCCGCTCTACTCGCTGGTCTCCGATTACGAGGAGTCGGGGGCCATGGACAACGCCAAGGCTTCGCTCAACCGGATCATCTCGCTGAACCCGAAGCGCTCGCTGGCCGCGTACATGAAGTTCCGGGACATCCTGGTCAAGGAAGCGGCCTGGGACAAGGCGTGGGAGATGCAGCAGAAGGTGGAGGAGCTGCTGCCGGAGACCGGCCGCTCCAGGAAGACGGAGAGGAAGTACCACCTCGGGATCCGGTACATGCTGGCGCAGCGGCAGATCGAGCAGGGCCGCCAGCGCGACGGCATCGGCATCCTCCGCCGGCTGACCCGCGCCGACCCCTGCTTCGTCCCCGCCCACTACCGCCTGGGGAAGGCCCTGGTCGCCATCGGGCAGCCCGAGGAGGCGGTCGCCGTCTGGGAGGAGGGGTACCAGGCGACCGGCCACCCCATCTTCCTGACGACGATCGAGAACCACTACCTGCACCTAGAGCAGCCCCGGCGCGCGATCGAGGCCCTGAAGACAGCCATCTGGAAGGGCAAGAAGGACTTCATCCCGAGGTTCTTCCTCGGCAAGCTGTACTACCGCCTCGAGATGATCGACGAGGCGCTCGAGCAGTTCGCCCAGCTCAAGGGCCGCGTCACCTACTTCCCCACCCTGCACTACTACCTCGCCAAGACGCTCGAGAGACACGGGAACTACCGCGAGGCCCTGCGCGAGCTGGAGACCGTCCTGCGGCAGGCCGAGGCGCTCAAGGTCGAGTACATCTGCGCCACCTGCACGCGCAAGTTTCCGGACTGGGTCGACTACTGCTCGCGCTGCGGCGAGTGGAACAGCGTCCAGGTCAACTTCCGCGAGGAGCGCCCGATCGAGGAGCTCGGCCTGCCCACCGCGCCCGTCTACACGGTCGAGTCGCAGGAGGGGTAGGCCGGCCCGATGGCGCGCACCCTCCCGCTGGTCCTCGTCATCCTCGACGGGTGGGGCCACCGCGATCGGGCCGAGGGCAACGCCGTCGCCGCCAGCGCCCCGCGCTTCATCGAGTGGCTGGGGCGCACCTACCCGACGGCGCTGCTGCGCGCCTCCGGCGAGGCCGTCGGCCTGCCGCCCGGCTACATCGGCAACTCGGAGGTCGGGCACCTCTGCCTCGGCGCCGGCCGGGTGGTGTTCCAGGACCTGGCCCGGATCAACCGGGAGATCGCGACCGGCGCGTTCGCGCGCAACCGGCCTCTCCTGCAGGCCCTGGATCGGGCGGCCCGTCCGGGCGCGGCGCTGCACCTCATGGGCCTGCTGAGCGACGGCGGGGTCCACAGCCACATCGACCACCTGAAGGCGACCGTGGAGCTGGCGCGACGGCGCGGCGTCGGGACGCTCTTCGTCCACGCCTTCCTCGACGGCCGCGACACGCCGCCGAAAAGCTCCCCCGCCTACCTCCGGAGCGCCGAGGCCTTCCTGCGCCAGAACGGGCTCGGATCGATCGCGACCGTGTCGGGACGCTACTACGCGATGGACCGCGACAACCGCTGGGAGCGGACCGAGAAGGCCTGGCGGGCCCTGGTGCTGCGCGAGGGGCCGCGGTTCGTCTCCGCCGCCGCCGCGGTGGAGGCGGCCCACGCCGCCGGGACCGGCGACGAGTTCGTCCTGCCGTCGATCGTCGATCGCGGCGAGGCCGCCGGGCGCGACGCGGCGGTCCGCGACGGCGACAGCGTCGTGTTCACCAACTTCCGCGCCGACCGGGCGCGGCAGCTCACCCGGGCGTTCACCGAGGACGACGCGACCTTCGACCACTTCGCGCGCCCCGGGAGGCCCGCGCTCGCCTGCTTCGTCTGCTTCACGCTTTACCAGCAGGCCTGGACTCTCCCGGTCGCCTTTCCCCCGAGCCGGATGGAGGCGACCTTCGGCGAGGTGATCGCCGACGCGGGGATCAGGCAGCTGCGCATCGCCGAGACCGAGAAGTACGCCCACGTCACCTACTTCTTCAACGGCGGCGAGGAGCGCAGGTTCCCGGGCGAGGAGCGCTGCCTCATCCCGTCGCCCAAGGTCGCGACCTACGACCTGAAGCCGGAGATGAGCGCCCGCGGCGTGACCGAGGAGACGATCCGCCGCCTCGAGGCCCGGCCCGAGCAGGTGGTGATCCTCAACTTCGCGAACGCCGACATGGTGGGGCACACCGGGAAGTACGGGCCGACCGTCGAGGCCTGCCGGGCGATCGACCGGGCGGTCGAGTCGGTGGTGCGGGCCACCCTGCGCCTCGGGGGCGCGGCGCTGGTGACCGCCGACCACGGGAATGCCGAGACGATGCTCGACCCGCGGGACGGAGGACCGCACACCGCTCACACCACCAACCCGGTGCCGATCCACGTGGCGGGCCCCGGCCTCGAGGGCGGTCGCCTGCGCGAGGACGGCCTGCTGGCGGACGTCGCCCCGACGCTGCTGGGGCTGCTCGGCATCCCGCCGCCGAAAGAGATGGAGGGCCGATCCCTGCTGCGGGGATAGGTCCGGGTGAAGAAACCGACGGGGCGCCCCCGCCTCGCCGTCCCGAGGCGAATCGGGGAGGCGCTGCTCGCGGCGCTGTTCCCGGCCGACTGCCTGCTCTGCGGCCGGCCGCTCCCCTGGCGCCAGAAGGGGAGCGTGTGCCTGTCCTGCTGGCACCGCCTGCCGTGGCGCGCGGGGATGCGCCGGCGCCCGGGCCCCCTCGACGCCGTCCTGTGGGCGGCCGACTACGACGGGGCGATCCGTCGGCTCATCCGCGCCTTCAAGTTCGAGGGGATCGACTACCTCGGCCGCGTCCTCGGCGAGGAGTCGGCGTCCCGCGTCCTGCCGCTGCTCGGGTCGGCCGTGCCCCGGCCCGACCTCGTCGTACCGGTCCCGCTCCACTGGTGGCGGCGCAGCCGGCGCGGCTACGACCAGGCCCTGCTGCTCGCACGGGCGCTGGCGCGGCGCGCCGGCCTGCCGCTGGCCGCGGGCCTCCTGGTCCGCAGGCGGGTGGGACGCCAGCTCGGCCTGTCGCGCAACGCGCGGCTCGCGGCGCTGCGCGGCGCGTACCTCGTCCGCGGAACGCGGCCGGGCCGGGGGACGGGCGTCCCGGTCGAGGGCCGGAACGTGCTGCTCGTGGACGACGTGGTGACCACCGGAGCGACCCTGCAGGCTTGTGCGCTCCCCCTGCGGCGGGCCGGCGCCCGGACGGTCGCGGGGTTCGCCGTGGCCCGCACGCCGTCGCGGCGCGGACGGGGGGAAGGAGAAGGCTGACCGGCGCCCCCGCGGGAGGCTCAGCGGCTCAGCTTGCGCAGGAAGCGCTTCCTCTCCATCTGGGCCAGGGAGGCGTAGTAGGGCCCCTGCTTCTTGAGGAATCGATCCCAGGCGCCGATGAACGCGACCAGACGGTCGATCCCCCCCTTGGGGATCCAGACGCCGTGATCCTGCGTGCACTTGTAGACCGCGACGCCGGAGGTGGCCGAGTAGTTCACCGGCCGGAGGATGCCGACGCAGTACGGGCACTTGACGATCCGCCGGGCATCCGACGCGCGCAGGGCGAAGCCGGGCCGGGAGCTGACCTGATACCGGGTGATCGCCTGCAGGCGCGCCGTCGGGATCGATCTCGGGCCGATCTCGATGATCCACTTGAGCCGCCCCTCCTCCAGCCAAACGCCGCCGCAGGTGCCGCAGGCGTCCACGGGGATGTTGAAGTAGTGGCTGGGGGTCAGGCCCGACCCGCACCCGGAGCAGAACATCGGCGAGCGTCCCTCCCGTCGGAGAGGTCCTTTCGGGACTCTCCCGGATGAAGCCCATATACGCCGACAACCAGCGCCCAGCAAGGCTTTTGAGGGAGATGGTCGCGGCGCGACGGAGGGCGGCGGGCGGCGTGGCGGGTCCCCCGGCGCCGCGGGCGCTCGCCGTCAATTTTCCAACACCGCGAGGCGCGTCCGGCCCGTCGCGAGCCGCAGAGGAGGGAGGAAGGTGCGCCGCCGAGTCTCCCGCCGCGGGCCCGCGGTTTGACAGGTCCCGGCGGCTGGGGTACGATTTTCCGGACGCGCGGCCGCAGGCCGCGCGGCGGCGATACCGGGGCCTCCCGATCGGGTGGCTGCCCCCCGCACCAGCAGGATGTTGAGGAGTCCGCGATGACCAGCTCGTCTCCCGCCAGGCCGCGCAAAGGATGGACGCTGTGGATCGCTCTCGTCGCGACGGCGGTGGGCGCCGGCCTGCCGGCCCTGTCCGAGGAGGAGCCGAAGCTCTACGTCCACCTCGAGCCCCAGATGCGCTTCTCCTACGCCGGTGATCCGACCAACGTCTCGATCCTCTTCAAGAACATCGGCAAGGCCCCGTGGCCCAACCCGGGAATGGACATCCCGGGCGGGTTCCAGGTCTACGACAGCGACGGGCGGAAGCTGGACAAGGCCGAGGTCTCGGCCCTGCAGGCCGAGACCCAGCCGAAAGGGCTCCAGCCGGACGCCTTCTTCGGGCAGATCATCGACCTCACCACCCTGTTCCCGAAGATCAACACGGTCGGGACGTACCGGATCGCCTGGTCCGCCCCGGGCGTTCCGGAGCAGTCGGTCGTCGTCAGGGTGATCAAGAAGTACGACCCGGAGAAGAGCTACCAGGCGGTGATCGAGACCGACTTCGGGAACATCGTGCTCGAGTTCTACCGCGACCTCGCGCCGATGCACGTGAAGAACTTCATCGACCTCGCCAACCAGGGGTTCTATGATCGACGCACCTGGTTCCACCGCATCATCAAGAGCGAGGTGGCGTTCGGCGGCTCCCCGACGGGCGACGAGAGGGGCTCCCCCGGCTACACCCTGCCCCCCGAGCCCAACGGGCTCAAGATCCTGGCCGGCTCGGTCGCGCAGGTGCGCAACAGCCTGACCGGGCTCGAGGAGTCGGGGTGCATCTTCCTGATCGCGACCCGGCCCCAGCCCGAGATGGACAACCGCTACACGGTGTTCGCGAGGGTGGCGGAGGGGCTGGAGACCGTGAAGGCGATCACCAACCTGCCGACCGTCGGGGGGAGCGCCCGGCTGGCCAGCCGTCCGATCAAGGACGTGCTGATCAAGAAGATCGGCATCCGCGAGAAGAGAAAGATCGCCGGGCGCTCCTGAGGCGCGGGGCGACGCCGGGGTGCGGGCGGCCCCTCAGGCGCGGCCGAACCGCACGCCCAGAAGCCGGGGCGGCGTGCAGTCGACCCCCTCCAGCTCCTCCACCCGGAAGAGCATCTCCTCGAAGTCGGTGCCCCCCCGGTACGACCGCCGGTTCCCCTCCGCGTCGCACAGCGTGATCCGGTGGACCTCCCAGACGACGCTCGGCGAGTGCCGGGGGATCGGGACCACCACGGGGTAGTAGTTGTCGACGGGGTGCGTCCGATGCGTCCCGGACGACCAGCGGCCGGTGCTGTGCAGGTCGTGGTTCTCGCGCGAGCGGCAGCAGGCGATGATCTCGGCCACGCCCGACTTTCGGTCCAGCGCGCCGATGCGGATGACGATCTCCTCTCCGGCGCGCACCGTGTACAGGGGCTCGGTGAACGGAGGCTCCTCCTTGAGGAACCTCTGTGCCTGGTGCGCTCGGGTCGCCGACATGTTTTTCATCCGAGGAGTGACCCGAGTATAGGATTGAGATTCGGAGACTGTCAAGGCGTCGAGGCGCCCGGACGCCCGCCCTCGCCGGGTCGGCGTCCGCCGCGCGCGGGTCCGGTCGGATCGGGGTCCGGGCCGCCGCCGGTTGAACGCGCCCGGCCGCCCGGCTATGATGGTGCCACCCACCCCCGCGGAGATGCAGATGCAAGCGCCGCCGCCCCGGACCGCCGGCAAAGCGCCCCCAGCCGGACGGCGCGCTCCCCCGGCCGCCCGCGCCGCGCTGGCCGTGCTCCTCCTGGCGCCGTCCGGCGGGGCGCCGGCCCCCGCCCGCGACGAGCCCCACCCGCCGCGCCCCGCGCAGGGCGCCGAGAAGTACGACGCCCCGACGCGGCGCTGGCGCGAGGGGCCGGTGCGCTACCTGCTGACCAAGGAGGAGGACAAGGCCTACCGCGCTCTCAAGCGCGCGGGCGAGGAGAAGCGCAGGCGGTTCATCGAGGAGTTCTGGAACAACCGCGATCCGGATCCGGCCACGCCCGGCAACGAGTTCCGGGACCTGTTCTACCGCCGCGTGGCCGAGGCGGACCGCATGTTCAACGAGTCCACCGTCCCGGGGTGGAAGACCGACCGCGGCAAGATCCACGTCCTGCTCGGGCCGCCCGACGAGATCGAGTGGCTGCGGAGCCCCCGGTCGGAGCGTCAGGCCGTGCTGTGGACCTACAGGATGACCGCGGGGCTCGAGGGGCTCGGCCCCAACCCGACCCTCCGCTTCGTGAGGGATCCGAGCGGCGAGTACCGGCTCACCAACCGGCTGCTGCTGTCCGCGGTCGAGACGCCGCTCGGGGTCGAATTCCAGTCGCAGGCGATGCTGATGAGGGGGATCGTCGACCCGCGGGCGCCCATCGATCTGGACGCCATCGCGACGGTTCCCCCGGGCGCCGCGCCCTTCCGCACCCACCGCGATTTCTTCCGCTCGCCGGACGGGCGCACCCTCGCCCTGCTGACGGTGGGGATCCGCGAGGATCTGCTCGACGCGGCTCGGCGCGAGCGAGGCTCCTCCGGTGGGGGGCCGGCCGGCGCCCGCAGCGGCGGGGGAGCCGGGCCGGCCGAACCGGCCCGCCCGCGGTTCGAGGTGAGCGCCCGCCTAGTCGGCGAGCAGCCCGGCCTGCCGACCTACGAGCTCGCCGGGCCCGATCGCCTGCGCTGCGAGGACGCCCCCGGCGGCGACCGCCGCATCTACCAGGGCGGCATGCCGGTCGTCCCGGGCCGCTACTCGGCGCACTACGAGGTGGCCGACCTGCGCACCGGCCTCGCCTACACCCTCACGGAGAGGGTCGACGTCCCGGCCTTCCGCGGCGCGGGTCTGGCGCTGAGCAGCATCACGCTGGCCGGCCGCCTCGAGCGGCTGCCGCAGGGAGGCGCGGGGTACTCGGCCCCCTTCGCCCTCGGGACGGTCAAGGTGATCCCGCGGCCGGGCGACATCTTCCACGCCGGCGAGGATCTCGCCATCTACTATCACGTCTACGGGAGCGAGATCGATCCGATCGAGGGGCGCCCCGACTTCGACGTGGAGTACCGCTTCTTCGTCAGGGAGGAGGACGCGCCCGGAGGCGGCGATCGATTCGCGCCGCTCGGCCAGCCGATCCGGCTGACCGGACGAAAGAACCCGGTGCAGGGGTTCTCGCTGCCGCTGAGCCAGTGGCGCCGCGCGCTCTACCGGCTGCGGGTGACCGTCACCGACAACCTCTCGGGGCGGCGGACCTCGCGCGAGGCCGCCTTCCGCGTCGACTGACCCGGCCGGAAGCGGGGCATCCGGCCTTGCGGGCCGCGCCGGGACGGGAGAGCCGCGAGCGCCCGGGGGACGAAGCTCCCTTGACTGCCTCCAGGGGTCCCCGTATATTCCGCACGGTCCGAGCCCCTCCCGGAAGCGCTTGGGAGACGGGGGCTTCAGGGTCATCGCCGTGAGCAGACGGGCAACTCCCGCGCGAGGTCCGAACGTGGTGGCGCTAGGCGGCGGCACCGGCCTGCCGGTCGCCCTGCGCGGCCTGAAGCACCCGGTCGCGTCCGCCGGGGGGACGCTCACCGGCATCGTCACGGTCACCGATGACGGGGGCAGCAGCGGCCGGCTGCGGCGGGACCTGAACGTCCTCCCGATGGGGGACATCCGCAACTGTCTCGTCGCGCTGTCCGAGAACGAGCCGCTGATGTCGCGGCTGTTCCAGTACCGCTACCGCGCCGGCGACGGCCTCTCGGGCCACAGCGCGGGCAACCTGATCCTGACCGCCCTGTCCGACTGCTGCCGCTCGTACCTGAAGGCGATCGAGGTCTCCGGGGACGTGCTGGCCATCCGCGGCCGGATCCTTCCGGCCACGCTCGAGAACGTCGTCCTGCGCGCCCGCCTCGCCGGCGGCCGCACCGTGCGGGGCGAGTCGCGCATCTCCCGCAGCGCCGGCGGCATCGTCGACCTCGGCACCGACCCGCCGCTGCCGCCGCCGGCACCCGGCGTGCTCGCCGCCATACGCCGGGCCGACCTGATCGTCATCGGGCCGGGCAGCCTGTTCACCAGCCTCCTGCCGAACCTCCTGGTCAGCGGGGTCGCCCGCGCCATCGCGCGCTCGCGCGCGGTCCGCGTCCTGGTCGGCAACTTGATGACCCAGCCCGGCGAGACCGACGGTTTCTCCGCCTCCGACCACCTCGCGGCGATCCAGAGGATCGCCGGGCCGGGACTGGTGGACTATTACCTTGCGAACGGCAGGGCGATCCGCCCGGCGCTGCGCAGACGATACGCGTCCGACGGCTCCCACCCCGTCCGCACGGCCCGCCGCGCGCTCGAGGCCTCCGGGGTGATCCCGGTGGTGCGCGACCTGCTGCGGGCGGACCCCGACCTCGGGAGGATCCGGCACGACGAGCGCAAGCTCGCCCGCGCCCTCATCGACCCGGCGCGGGGACGCGCCCGCCGCCCGCCGGGGCCGGCCGGGCCCGGCGCCGCCCGGTCGGCCCGCGGCGCCTGACGTACAATAGCTGCCGGCATGAGGCTCAACCTGAGCGACGAGCCGGTGACGGCCGAGCTGCTCGCCAGGTCGCTCGCGCGCGCCGGCTCCGCCATCATCGCCGTCAGCGGCAACAGCATGTACCCGACGCTGCAGATGGGCTGGCGGGCCCACCTGGCGCCGGCGCGCGGCGAGGACCTGCGCGTGGGGGAGATCGCCGTGTTCCGAGGCGCGCACCACCTGACGATCCACCGGCTGGTCTGGAGGGAGACGGACGCCGGCGGCCTGCGTCTGGTCTTCCGGGGCGACTACAACCGCGCGCGCGAGCGGGTCGCGCCGGAGGCCGTCCTCGGCCGGGTCGTGGCGCTGGAGATCCCGGGCCCGCGCAAAGGATCGGGGACGATCGTGGCGCTCGAGCCCGACGTCTTGTCGCGCTTCTACCGCCTCAGCCACGCCCTCTACTCGCTGCTCCGGCCGATCCTCCCGAAGAGCCCGCCGCGCAGCCCGTCCGGGCGAGCCGGGCGCTTCGCCCGGTCGCTGTTCCGCGCCGCCGAGCGGACCCTGACGATCTTCCTACCCCAGAGGCGCTAGCCGCGCCGGGCCCCGCGGGCCCCACGCCGAGACGAGCGTTCTCCGCGCGTCAAGCGTCTGACGCGACTCGTCGCCGATCGCGCCCCGCGCAGCTGATTTCCCGCAATTCGGGGGCCCGCTCGCCTTGACTCTCGATCCTCGAAATCTATATTTCCACGTTGTTACAGCACCTCGTCCGGAAGGGCTCCTCGCGGAGGACACGGCCGACATGAAGAACATCCTGGTGGCGGAGGACGACCGGTCACTTCGTGACGGGCTGGCTCTGGTCATGACCCGCAGCGGCTGCAAGGTCCAGGTCGCCCAGAGCGGCCGCGAGGCCCTGGAGAAGATCGAGCGCCAGGTGTTCGACGTGGTCATCGCCGGCTACCGCCTGGGCGGCTCGGACGGCCTCGAGATCCTGAAGAAGGCCCGTTCGACCAACTCGGCCACCCTGGTTATCGTCACCGGCGACAACGGCGCCGGAGCGGTCGAGTCGATGCGCTCCGGGGCCTTCGACTACGTCCTCAAGAGCCTCTCGATGGAGGCGCTGCAGCTCAAGATCCAGCGCGCGATGGAGCACCAGAAGCTGGTGACGCGCCTGACCTCGATGACCCTGCCGCGCGGCGACGCCCCCGACCGCTACGGGCTGGTCGGCGCCTCGGCGGCCATGAAGGAGATCTTCCGGGTCATCGATAAGGTGGCCTCATCGAACGCGACCGTGTTGATCCAGGGCGAGACCGGCACCGGCAAGGAGCGCGTGGCCGAGGCGATCCACCTCAACTCCCCGCGCCACGAGGGGCCCTTCGTCCGGATGAACTGCGCCTCCCTGCCGGACAACCTGCTGGAGAGCGAGCTGTTCGGACACGAGAAGGGGGCGTTCACCGGCGCGGACCAGATGCGCACCGGGCGCTTCGAGATGGCCAACGACGGCACCCTGTTCCTCGACGAGGTGGGGAACATGAGCGCCAACACCCAGGCCAAGGTGCTGCGGGCCATCCAGAACCAGGAGTTCGAGCGGCTGGGCGGGAGCCGGACGATCAAGATCGACGTCCGGATCGTCGCGGCCACCAACATCAACCTGGAGGCGGCCATCAAGGAAGGGCGCTTCCGCGAGGACCTCTACTACCGCCTCAACGTGGTCAACATCGTGGTGCCGCCCCTGCGGGAGCGCGTCGAGGACATCGTGCCGCTCGCCGAGCACTTCCTCAGGCACTTCGCGCGCGAGCTGAGGCGCAAGGTCACGTCCTTCAGCCCCGAGGCGGTGCGCTGCCTGCAGGAGTACCGCTGGCCCGGCAACGTCCGCGAGCTGGAGAACTCCGTGGAGCGCGCCGTGCTCATGTGCGAGGGCGAGACCATCCGCCCGACCGACCTGACCCTCGTGGACAGGGAGCACACCCTCAACATGACTCCGCGGCTGGCGGTCGACCTGCTCAACCTGGAACAGCTCGAGAGGACCGCGCTGCTGGAGGCTCTCAAGAGGAGCAACTGGGTCCAGAAGGAGGCCGCCAGGCTGCTCGGGATCAGCAGCCGGGTGATGAACTACAAGGTCCACAAGCACGGCATCACCCACGACCGCTGGAGCAAGAACCGCAACTAGCGGACCCTCCCCCTCCCCTTTCCGCCCCGCCCTGCGCTACCATCCGCGCGTGGCCCTGTATCTGAGCGAAGACGACGTGGCGCGCCTGCTGAAGATGGAGGACTGCATCGCCTCGGTGGAGGAGGCCTTCCGGCAGTGGGCCGCCGGCAGCGCCTCCAACCGCCCCCGGTCCCGGACGCGGGTCCGGGGGGGGACGCTGCACGTGCTGCCCGCCGCTTCGGAGGTCTGGGGGCGGATGGCGGTCAAGGCCTACGCCTCCACCCGCGCCGGGACGCGCTTCGTGGTCCTCCTGTTCGACCTGAGGACCTCCGACCTTCTGGCCGTCCTGGAGGCCGACCGCCTAGGGCAGATCCGCACCGGCGCCGCCAGCGGCCTGGCCACGCGGCTGATGGCGCGCCCCGACGCGAGGACGGCCGCCGTCATCGGCTCGGGGCGGCAGGCCCGCGGCCAGGCGCGCGGCATCGCTGCGGTGCGCCGCCTGGACGAGATCCGGGCGTACGGTCGCGACCGCGACCGCCTCCTCGCGTTCTGTTCCGAGGTGCGCTCCGCCTGCGGGGTCCCGGTGAGGCCCGCGGCCTCCGCCGAGGAGGCGGTGCGCGGCGCCGACATCGTCGCCACCGCCACCAGCTCGCCCGATCCGGTCCTGCGCGGCGAGTGGCTCGAGCCGGGGACGCACGTCAACGCCGTGGGGAGCAACACCGCCCGGCGCCGCGAGATCGACACCGAGACGGTCAGGCGCGCGGACCGGATCGTCGTCGACGACGTCGAGCAGGCCCGGCTCGAGGCGGGCGACCTGATGCCGCCCGGGGAGGGGCCCGCGGCCGCGGGGGAGCGCCAGGGACCCGCCCGCTCGGTGGCGCTGGAGAGGGCCGTGCCGCTGGCGGACCTGGTGTCCGGGAAGGCCCCCGCCCGGCGCTCGGACCGGGAGATCACGCTGTTCGAGTCGCTCGGGCTCGGGCTGGAGGACCTCGCAGCCGCCACCACGGTCTTCGACGGGGCCGTGGCCGCCGGGGCGGGCAGGCCCCTCCCGGCCGGCGCCTGAGGCGGGCATCACCGGGACCCAGGAGGGGGAGGACGAGCGTGGCGGCCACGATCGACCGCATCGAGGCGATCCTGCGGGACCGCTTCCGCCCGCGCCACCTGGCGCTGCGCGACGACAGCGCCCGCCACGCCGCTCATCCGGGCGCGGCCTCCGGCGGCGGCCACTTCGAGGTGACCATCGTCTCCGAGCGCTTCGAAGGGAAGACCCTGCTCGAGCAGCACCGCATGGTCAACGAGGCGCTGGGCGAGCTCCTCGGAACCCAGATCCACGCGCTGTCCCTCAGGACCATCCCGGCCTCAGAGTGGAAGGGCGCGTGACGGCCCCCCCGGCGGCCCCCCTCACCGACCTGCGGCGCTACCTGGACCTCCTGCGGCGCGAGGGGGAGCTGGTCGAGGTCGAGGCGGAGGTCGATCCCCGCCTGGAGGCGGCCGAGATCCACAGACGCGTCATCGCCGCGGGCGGCCCGGCCCTGCTGTTCCGCCGCGTCCGGGGGTCGGACTTCCCGGCGGCGACCAACCTGTTCGGGAGCGCGCGCCGGGTCGAGCTGGCCTTCGGGCACCGCCCGAAGGAGATCGTGGCCCGCGCCGCCCGGCTGCCGCGGGCGCTTCTGCCGCCCTCGGCGCGCAGGCTCTGGGAGCACCGCGATCTGCTGCGGCCCCTCCTGCGTCTGGGCGTCGCCCGCCTCCGGTCGGCGCCCGTCCTCGAGAGGGTGCAGCGGCCTCCCCGCCTCGGCCGCCTGCCCGTCCTGACGACCTGGCCCAAGGACGGCGGCCCGTTCATCACGCTGCCCGTCGTCTACACCGAGCATCCGGAGGGGCGGGAATCGAACCTGGGCATCTACCGGATGCAGGTCTACGACGATGCCACCCTGGGCATGCACTGGCAGATCGGCAAGGGGGGCGGCTTCCATTACGCCGCCGCCGAATCGGCCGGACGCCCGCTGCCGGTGGCCGCGTGGCTCGGCGGGCCGCCGGCGCTGATCCTGGCGGCGGCGGCACCGCTTCCCGAGAGCGTCCCCGAGATCCTGCTGGCGTCGATCCTGCTGGAGCGGCGGTTGCCGGTGACGGCCGCCGACGGCCATCCGCTGCCCCTTGCGGCCGAGGCGGAGTTCGCCCTGCTCGGTCACGTGCCCGCCGGGGAGAGGCGGGTGGAGGGGCCCTTCGGCGATCACTACGGCTACTACTCGCTGGCCCACCCCTACCCGGTCTTCCGCGTCGAGGCGGTCCACCACCGCCGCGAGCCCATCTACCCCGCCACGGTGGTCGGCAAGCCGCGGCAGGAGGACTCCTACATCGGCGACTACATCCAGGAGCTGCTGTCGCCCCTCTTCCCGGTGGTGATGCCGGCGGTGCGCGACCTGTGGTCATACGGCGAGACGGGCTACCACTCGCTCGCGGCCGCCGTGGTCCGGCAGCGCTACAAGCGGGAGGCGATGATGTCGGCCTTCCGCATCCTCGGGGAGGGTCAGCTGTCCCTCACCAAGTTCCTTCTGGTCCTCGACCGGCCGATGGACCTCAGGGACTTCCGGTCGGTCCTGGTCGAGGTCCTGCGGCGCGCCGACCTCAGGTCCGACCTGTACGTCTTCTCCAACCTGTCGATGGACAGCCTCGACTACTCCGGGCCGCGCGTCAACGAGGGGAGCAAGGGGGTGCTCCTCGGGGTGGGGGAGCCGATCCGGGATCTTCCGGGCGGGTTCACCGGCCCGCCGCCGCCCGGCGTCTCCGCGGCCCGCGTCTTCTGTCCCGGCTGCCTGGTGCTCCAGGCGCCGCCCTTCCCTCGCGGCCTCGGCCCCGGCGCCCCGGCCCCCGACGTGGCGCCCATCCTGGCCCACACGGCGCTCGACGCCTGGCCGCTCGTGGTCCTCACCGACGACGCCGCGCGCGCCGCCCGGAGCACCTTCAACTTCCTGTGGACGACCTTCACCCGGTTCGAGCCGGCCGCCGACCTGCACGGCCGCGCCGTCACCCTCCGGCGCCACCACCCGTCCTTCACCCCGCCGGTGGCGATCGACGCGCGCATGAAGCCCTCCTACCCGGAGGAGCTGTTCATCGACCCGGAGACGGCGACGAAGGTGGACCGCCGCTGGAAGGAGTATTTCCCCGCGGGCCGGGTGGAGATGGGCGACTCCGGCCGGGCCCACCTCGACTGAGCCGCGCCGCCCGGGAGGGCGCCGCGCGCCGGGCCGCGCCGCCCGCGACCGCGTCAGTCGCCGGAGGCGCCGAGGGCGCGCAGGTGCGCCTCGGTCGAGGTGCCGAGGGCGCGAAGGTCGTAGCCGCCCTCGAGGATCGACACGATCCGCCCGTCGCAATGCTCTTCGGCCGCCTCCCGGAGGACGACGGTCATGTCCCGATAGCCGGCCTCGCTCACCCGCATGCCGGCGAGCGGGTCGTCGCGGTGGGCGTCGAAACCGGCCGAGATCAGGATGGCGTCCGGACGGAAGTGGTCCGCGGCGGGGCGGAGGATGGCGCGGAAGGCGCGCACGTACTCGCGGTCGCCGCTGCCGGCGGGCAGCGGCACGTTCAGCGTGAGCCCGTTTCCGGCGCCGCGTCCCCTCTCCCCCCGGCCGCCGGAGCCCGGGTAGAAGGGCGCCTGGTGCGTGCTGAAGTAGAGGACGGTGTCGTCCGCCTCGAAGATGTGCTGCGTGCCGTTGCCGTGGTGGACGTCCCAGTCGGCGATCAGGATCCGCGCGAGCCCGTGCTCCTCCTGGAGGTAGCGCGCCGCTATGGCGGCGTTGTTGAACAGGCAGAAGCCCATGGCGCGGCCGCGCTCGGCGTGGTGCCCGGGCGGACGACAGCAGGAGAAGGCCGCGCGCGCCCGCCCGGAGACGACGACGTCGCAGGCGGCCAGCGCGCCGCCCGCCGCCAGCAGCGCCGCCCGCCACGACCCCTCGGAGACCCCGGTGTCGGGGTCCAGGCGCGCCGGGGCGCGGCGGCAGGCGCGGCGGAGCGCCTCGATGTACGCGGGATCGTGGACCCGCGCGATCCGCTCCACCGGACAGGGGTCGGGGCGGACGGCCAGCAGGCGTGCGAGAAGGCCGCAGCGCTCGAGGTGGTCGCGGATCGCCCTGACGCGCTCCGGCCTCTCGGGGTGCCCGGGCCCTGCCTCGTGGGCGAGGCAGTCCTGATGGTAGACGAAGCCGACCGCCGCCGGGCCCTGGCCGCCGCCCACCGGCACCTCAGCGCTCGAACAGGTCCTGGGCGCTGACGATCCGCACCCTCCCCTCCGTGACCGGCAGCGGGAAGGACTGGATCTCCTCGTCCTCCTTCAGGAGATCCGCCCGCGTCGTCGGCGTCTGGTAGACGATCGGCGTCGGCTCACCCGAGAGCAGCTTCTTCCTGAGCCCCTCGGCGTCCCGGGTGACGATGGCCACCTTGAGGTTGTCGGGGTGGAGATGCCGACGGACCGCCGCGTTCACTTCCCCGACGGTGAGCCGGGGGAGCCTCTCCCGGACCTCGGCGATGAACGACCTCGACCCGTAGAACTGCGAGTCCATCTGGTAGCCCAGGCGGCGGCTGAGGGTCTGGGCCCAGAGGCTCGAGTAGTTCAGCAGGAAGTTCCGCGTCTGCTCGAAGTCCTTCCCGGACATCCCCTCCTCGACCAGCCGCTTGAGCTCGCGCACCGCCTGGCGCAGGGCGAACAGGGCGTTGGCGTGCGCCACCGGACGGATCCAGATGCTGAAGTACTGCTGCCGGCGCGGGATGTTGGCCAGCGGGAAGGTGCTGCGGCCGTCCTGGATGAAGCTCTCGATGTAGGAGTAGTCGCCGTAGTTGAGCCCGCGTTCGCCGCGCATCACGTTCATCAGGCGGCCGTTGAACGTCCGGTGCTCCCCGAGATACGAGTTCGCGACCATCAGCGGGTAGAAATCGTCGTCCGCGCGCGTGACGGCGATCGGATGCCCGATCGAGATGGCCGTCGCCTGCGCCGGCTTCTCGACGATCAGCACCTCCATCCCCTCGACCGGCTTGGGGCGCGGCAGGTCGGGCCGCGGCGGCGCCTTCGGGGGAAGCGACGAGAAGTCCTCCTGCAGGGAGTCCAGGAGGCCCTCCGGATACCCTCCGGCCACACCCAGGACCACCGCGTCCCTCGTGTAGTGCTTCCGGTAGTGCGCCCGGACGTCCTCGAGGTCGATCGCCTTCAGCCCCTGCACGGTGCCGATGTCGGGCCGCCCGTAGGGATGCCCGTCGTACAGCATCAGGTTGAGCGCCTCCTTCCCGAGGGTCTCGTCGTCGTTGCCGCGCAGGTTCACCTCGATCCCGGCGAGCAGCAGGTCCCGGTTGCGCTCGAAGTCGGCCTCGTCGAAGCGCGGCTCGAGGAGGAGGTCGGCGAGGATCCGGTAGAAGTCCTTCAGGTGGTCGCGGTGCACCTCGCCGATGAAGGTGGTCACCTCGCGGTCCGGCTGCGCCTTGATCGACGCCGCCATCGGGTAAAGGCGCTCGACGACCTCGCGGTAGGTCAGGTCCCGCGTCCCTCCCCGGCCGATCATCAGGGCGGTGAGCGCGTTCAGCCCCTCCTTGCCGGCGGGGTCGTCGATCGCCCCGACGCGGAACTGGATCCGCAGCGTCACCAGAGGCGACGTGGAGCTCGGCAGGAGGCTCATCGCCAGTCCACGCTCGCCGACCGTGGCCCCCCTCCTCTGCTTCATCTCTCCTCCCCCGCAGCCCATCACCAGCATCGAGCCGGCCAGCACGATCGGCGCGACCCTCGTCCACCGGTTCCCCGCCGCGCCCATCACCGCCCTCCCTTCCCGGCGCCCTCTTGGTGCCGCAGGGTGACCACGGTCCGGGCGCGGGTGACGAAGTACCTCGCCGCGACCTCCCGGACCTGCTCCGGCGTGATCCGGTCGTAGGCGGCGTACACCCGGTTGACCGTCCTCGGGTCGCCCGTGAGCTGGATGTAGTGGGCCAGGTTCCGGGCCACGTGGTCCGCGCTGTCGAGCCCCATGGCGTACGCGTACTTGAGGTGCGACTTCACCCGGTCGAGCCGGGCGGCGTCCACCAGGTCGGCCTTGATCCCCTCGAGGGCCGCGGTGATCCGCTCCTCGACGTACCGGACCCGGTCGGGGTCCTTGACCCGCGCTGCGATCTGGAACAGGAAGGGGTCGCGGTGGTCCTCAGCGCCCCCGAACAGCAGGTCGACCACCTGCTCCTCCACCACGAGCTTCTGGTACAGCGGGGCCGCCGCCGAGAGCAAGAGCTGCGAGATCAGGTCGAGCGCCGGCATGTCGATCCGGTCCGGGTCGAAGGCCGGCGCGTGGTACCCGATGAACAGGTAGGGCAGCGTCGGGCTGGGCCACCGCAGGTCGACCCGTTGCTCCGTCTGCTGCTCGGGCTCCGGGGCGACCTCGAACCGGAAGGAGCCGCGCTCCCAGGATCCGTAATATCGCCTCGCCAGCGCGAACACCCTGTCCGGATCGACGTCCCCGACCACCAGGAGGACGCAGCCCTCCGGACGATAGTAGCGGTCAAAGAACTTCAGGCTGTACTCGTACTGGTTCGGCATGTCCTTGATGTCCTTCAGGAAGCCGATGGTGGTGTGCTTGTAGGTGTGCGTCGTGAACGCGGCGTCCCGCATCTTCTCCGACATGATCAGGAAGGGATCGGAGGTGCTCTTGTTGTACTCCCCCAGGACCGCCCCGGCCTCCTTCTTGAAGTCCTCGACCGAGTACTTGAGGTTCATGAACCGGTCCGACTCGATCTCCATAAGCCTCTCGAGCGCGGACGCGGGGGCCAGGATGTGGTAGGCGGTCACGTCGTCCGACGTGAAGGCGTTGCTGTCCGCGCCCAGCCCCTTGAGGATGTCGTTATAGGTGTCCTGCGGGTACTTCTCCGTGCCGCGGAACATCATGTGCTCGAAGAAGTGGGCGAAGCCCGACTTGCCCGGCTCGACCTCGTTGCGCGATCCGGCGCGCACCACCGTCCAGTACGCGACCAGGCCCGGGCTGTCGAACGGCACCGCGAACACCTTCAGGCCGTTATCGAGGACGGTCTCGTGGATCGGGCTCGGGAAGACCTCGGACTGCGGCTTCGGCTCCTCTCCCCACGCGATCGTCCGCGCGCCCAGCAGGACGATCGCGCACGCGAAGAGGATCTTGAACGGATCCCACATCGGCGTCACTCCTGTTCGGTTGTCGGGGTCAGACTGCCGACCTTTGGCCGCCGGAGTCTACCACATCCGCACAGCGGCGGGCCCGGCGGCGCGGGCCGTCCACGGGAGGGGCGGACCGTGCGCGGGATCAGGCATCGCCGCGGCCTTGCACCATGTCCAGCTCGGCGTCGAGGAAGGCCTTGGTCCCCTCCTTTCCCGTGATCCGGACCGCGATCGGCCCACCCTCCTCCGGGACGGTCATCTCGAACCGGAGGGACGGGCAGCACAGCCGCTCGAGCGCGATGAGCTCCACCAGATCGACGAGCGTCGACGAGTCCGGATTGAAGCACAGGGCGTATCCGTCGGCCAGCTTCTCGATCGCCCGGAGCGACCGGTTCAGCCTCGCGAGCAGCCCCGCGCGCTGCCGCCGCGTCCGCTCGTCGAACCCGACCAGGTCGCAGGCGATGGGCGACCCCGGCGGGGCCTCCGGGCGCGACCGCCTCTTCCCGCGGCCGGCGGTCCGGCGCTTCGACTCGTTTCCGGGGCCTGTCGCCGCCATACCGCCCCTCACCTCGACTTCTGGTAGGTGCCGACGAGCTGCGCCTCGGCGAGCACGTGTCCTTCCATCGCCGCCTCGAGCCTCTTCTTCGTCGGCGTCCGCAGATCCTCGAGGATCGTGTCGAGCGCGTACAGCTTGTGGAAGTAACGGTGCCGCCCGATCGGAGGACACGGCCCGCCGTAGCCGGTCCGCTTCCAGTCGTTGAGCCCCTCCAGGGTCCCCTTCGGGAGGTCCGCGGAGGCCGCCGCCTCGGGAAGGCCGGTGGCGGCCGGCGGGATGTTGTACAGGACCCAGTGGACCCAGGTCATCTTCGGGGCCTTGGGGTCCGGCGCGTCCGGGTCGTCCACGATCAGCGCCAGGCTGCGTGCCGCCTTCGGGACGTCGGCCCAGGTCAGCGGCGGGGAGACGTCCCGCCCGTCGCAGGTGTAGACGGTCGGTATCTCCCCTCCCTCTTCGAACGCCGAGGACGTCAGTATCAGAGCCATGCTCTCCTCCCGGGCGCTCCCGGCGGCGTGGTCAACACCGGCGGCGCCAGCGGCCAACGCCGCCAGCACGGACGCGCACACACCGCGAAGCCCGCCCATTCGATCCCCTCGCACCGCTAATAGATGACACAGAACCCGGCCGAGCGATCCACCGATCTGGAAGATCCGGGCCGCTCCCCGGGGGGCGAGGCCGGACCGCTAGTTCGCGAACCCCCCGAAGATCGCGCCATGATAGAGCCGCAGCGCCACGAACAGGATCGCCGAGACGACCAGCGCCGCGACGCTGAACTCGCCCGGGACGAGCCGCTGGCGGCGCTTCAGGATGGCCCCGAAAGGCACGAGCGAGGTCCGGGCCAGGAACTCCCGGGCCGCCTCGGACCCCGCCGCCGCGGTGCGCCTGTCCTGGTGGATCGCGCTCAGGACCGCGAACACCACGAACCCGCCGAAGAAGAGCCAGTCCCCGGCCGCCGGATTCACCAGGCAGTGCGCCGCGCCGAACAGGGCGTACGCGAGGTTCTGCGGATGACGCGTGATCCGGAGGATGCCGCGCGGTTCGGCGCCCTTGCGCATGGCCTCGCCGGCGGTCGTCGTCGGCCCGGGGGTGACGAGACCCTGAACCAGGAGGACGACCGCCGGGAACATCAGGACCTGCGCCACCGCCCGCAACCACCCCGCCGGCGCGTAGAGGAGCGGGCCCGCGTGCTTGTCGGCGAAATAGACCCTGACGAGCTGGACGAAGGTCGCGAGGGCGACGATCGAATACAGCGCCTTGAACGGCCAGAGCCCGATGGCCGCGATCAGCCGCGATCGGATCGGGACGCTCGAGCCGATGAAGTGCGCTCCGCCGAACAGGACCCACCACACGAGGATCTTCGATACGGTTCCCACGGCCCCCCCGGCGCCCGCCCGCGGGGCCGGGCCTCGCGGGCGGGGCGGCGCCGATCATCGCACAGGATCGGTACCCGGCGCCCACCCTACCCGGTGATGTAGCGCTCGAGCTGCTCGATGGTGAACTGCTGGTCGGCGATGGTCGCCCGGAGGAGGTCGCGGATCGAGAGCATGCCCACCACCCTGTCGCCCTCGGTGACCGGGAGGTGTCGGATCCGCCGCCCGGTCATCAGGGCCATGCAGTCCTGGACGGTCCGGTCGGGACCGACGGTGACGACCCGGCGCGTCATGATCTCCCGGGTCGCGGTCTCCCGGGACGACTTCCCCTTGAGGATGACCTTGCGCGCGTAGTCACGCTCGGAGATGATCCCGGCGAGCCTGCCGCCGTCGGTGACCACGAGGGCGCCGATCTCCTTCTCGGCCATCATCCTGATGGCGTCGTAGACGGGAGCGCCGGCGTCGATGGACCAGACGTCCCATCCCTTCCTATCGAGGATCTGCCTGACGATTTTCATGGGCGTCCGTTGGGACAACTATACGTCACTCCCGCCCGGGCCGCAAGGCGGAGATCCCGCCGCGGGCGCGCCGGGGAGCGGCTCAGCCCAGCTCGTCCAGGGTCAACCGGCAGCTCGGGATGAACGTCTCGAGGAAGTAGTCGACTTCCGGCAGTCCCGTCGTCTCCACCGTCCTGCGGAGCGACTCCTCCGCCTTCGCGAACTCCCGGTTTCCGGCCGCGGCCTCCTCGAGACACTTCATGTACGCGGAGATCTTGTCGGCCGCCTTCACGATCTCGCGGTGCGCCCCCTCCGACTCGCCGGGAAGCAGCACCTCGCGATAGTCGCCCGCCAGCGCCTCGGGCACCATCTCCAGCAGCCGCTTCGCCGCCGAGGTCTCGATCTCACGGTAGGCCCTGTTGATCTCGGGGTTGAAGTACTTGATCGGCGTGGGCAGGTCGCCGGTGAGGACCTCCCCCGCGTCGTGGTAGAGCGCCAGGACCACCACCCTCTCCGGGCTGACCGACCCGCCGAACATCCGGTTCCGGATGATGGCGAGGGCGTGCGCGATCTGCGCCACGCGCAGGCTGTGCTCCTGGACGTTCTCTGGATAGGTGTTGTGCATCAGGCCCCAGCGCCTGATGAACTTCATCCGCGACAGATAGGCGAACAGATGGCTCACGAGCGGGGCCCCTCGTCCTCTTCCTCCTCTCCCGAGGGCGCGCCGAACACCAGCTCTCCGCTGGTGAAGGTCGTCCCGAAGGTCTTCACGAGCGACGCGACCTGGCGCAGCCCCGAGCGCAGCTCGCCGGGGTGCAGATCGGACAGCGGATGAATGTAAGCCGCGTAGAGCGTGCCGTTGCTGCTCGCGTACCGGCCGTCGAGCGCCGTGTGATAGTTGGCCTCCAGAACGATGACGGTCTGCTCGAGCGTCACGCGGGACATCTTGGTGATCGGCGCCACCAGGCGCATCCGATCGTGCGCCGTATCGTAGACGCACGCCATCTGCACCCCGTCGAACCGGAACTCCATCACGTTCGCCGCGCGCCGGAACTCGGTGCTCGACCCGCGGATGATGCGCTGAAGCCGCGCGGCGCTCATGGGCCGGTGCTCACCCTCGGGTCTCGTCTCGGGCTCCGCCCCGGGCTCCCTCTCGGGCTCCGCCGCGGCCCCTCTCCCGGGCTCGCCCCGGGCGGTCCCGGCGGAACCGAGAAGTGTCAGCGCTCCCAGCAGGGCCAGGATCCCCAGGGCTCGTGGCATCTTCGACATGGCGCCCTCCACGCATTGAGACACTCCGACCGCCGCCCCCCGGCCGTCCGGCGGCCCCGATCGACCGGCGATCCTTATCGCCTCATTCCAGCTCGACCCGGACGCCGCCCACCACGCGAGCCAGCAGGTTGTACAGCGCCGCCGCGATCAGCCCGCCGATGAACCCCACCACCCCGTACAGGATCGGCAGCCACACCACGGCCCCGACGCCGAACAGCCGGGCGACCACGTCGGACGGGCCGCGCGAGAAAACGCCCGGCACGGCGAGCGAGATCACCGAGAAGACGGCCCCGAAGAACAGGCCGAGAACGGCGTAGAGGGTGCCGGAGATCCTGGCGCAGGAGACCGGCCCCAGACTTTTCAGAACCATCGCGACCTCCCTTCCGGTTTCGGCGACGCGAGGGGCAGGCCTCCCGCCGGCCCCCGCCCCGGCGGGAAACGCCCAGCCGCCGTCAGGGCGGGGCTTCGGAGCGGCGCCGTTCTCCGACAGGAACCTTCGCATCGCCGCGAGCGCCGGGCCTGTCGTGATCGACAGGTCCTCATGTCCCCCACCGTCGACGGGGGACCAGACCTTGCGCGCCGATCCCGCTTCGTCGAGCATTCGCCGGCCCATGGCCAGCGGGAACGTTCGGTCCTCCGAGCCGTGGATGACGAGTATGGGGGCCTCCACGTCCGCGACGAGCTCCACGGGCTCCTTCCAGCCCTGCCTCGCACGCTCCGGCCGCAAGCGGACGAACGCCCTCTTGTACCACGGCATCCGGCTCTCCCAGTACGAGACGACCTCCTGCCTGCTGGTGAAGGGCGAGACGAGGATCAGCCCGGCGATCGGCCGGCGCGCCGCGAGCGACAGCGCCGGTATCGTCCCCATGGATCGCCCCGCGACGAAAACCGGCCGATCATCGGGAAGGGTCCTCGCCACATAATCGTAGATCCGCAGACTGTCCCGGGACAGCGCGGCCATGCTGGGCACGCCCTCGCTGAACCCGTACCCGCGATAGTCCACGCTGAGGACGTCCGCGTCGAGGCCTTTCGCGAGCGAATAGAGTTCCAGCGCGGCCTCCAGGACCGTCTGCGCGCCCCCGTAAAAATAGATGAGAACCGGCCGCGGAGCGCGATCCCGTCCCGTCAAGAGCCAGCCCCCGAGCCGGACGCCGTCCGCGGTGACGATCTCCACGTTCTCCCGGCGGATTCCGTCCGGGACAACCGGAAACTTCTCGGGGAAGAAGAACTGATCCTCCTTCAGGACCACCGTGCAGGACATCGAGATCAGCGAGAGGGCGAGCGCAAGAGCGCCCGCGGCCGGGGCGAGCGGAATGCGGCTGTGCTCGTGGCTTCGCCTGCGCACCCGTTGAGCTCCTCGGTCCCTACCGCCTCGCCGGCATGTCCGTGTTCCAGATCTCGTACACGATTCTCAGGCTTCCGTCCTCCCCGCGGCGCCATACCGTCATGAACTTGCCCTCGTCGGAGATCGGCCGGGGAGCATTCCGCAGGCTGACGGAGACCGCGTATCTCCCGATCCCGTACACCATCCCGTCGCATTCCCACGCCTTCTCGACGCTCCCCGTTGCCGACGCGTAGCTCAGACCCGCCTCCCGGTCCGCGTCCATCCTGGCCCTGATCGCCTCCCTGCCCTCCAGCCTCTCCTGGAAGTTGGGCATGACGACCGCGTCCTCGGCATAGAAGCTCAAGACGGTCTCGAAGTTTCCGGCCACGACGGCCTCGTCCAGCCTGTCCCCGATCGCCGCAAGCTCCGCGACGAGGTCGCCGGTCCCCGCCGCGCCGGCGTGAGCGAGGGAGAGAAGAGCCGCCAGGATGAAGGATGCGGTCAAGACCATTCTGCTCCGTCGCATACTCTAGCCCTCCCTGCGATTTCTCGCCTCTGCCCCTCCGGCGCTCGCCGGCTCCTTCAGCCTGGCCGCGAAGGCCGCCGCCCCGACGGCCCCCGATACGGCCGGAATCCACGGCGAGACCTCGAGGTCGACCCACCGCAGGACGACCACGGAGCCCAGAGACATCGCGAGGGCGACAAGGGCGGAACCCACGATCAACCGCACGAACGAAGACCCTACATGGAAGCGCTCACTCAGCCTCCCCACGAAGACCCTCACACCTCCAGCAAGAGCATCCATCCCCTCGACATCCTCACCGGACAGAGAGCATCCTCCCCGGCGTCGCGACGGCGGGCCGATCACATCGACTTCCTCCGCGTCAGACAGACGGCGGCCGTCGTGGTCCCGGCGGATGCCCCCACGAGCAGCGCCGTTACCAGGGCCGTCGTCGGGTTGAAAGTCAGCGCGAACAGCCGGCTCGCGGCCCAGATCGCCAGCAGGGCGACCCCGAAGCTCAGCAGAACGATCATCGGGAGGGTGGCGAGCAGCCGCCTCGTGCGCTGGTCCATGATTCACCTCCGCCGAGATGCGTTCCCGACGGCCTGCGCCATCTCACTCCGGCGGGCCGCGTCGCAGTCCTCTCTTCCCCTCTCACCCCCGGGCCGGCCCCGGCTCCGGCCGCGCCTTTCCATGTCTGATCTCGAAGACCCGGAGGATCACGTACGCGATCAGCGCGAACGCGAAGAAGACCAGCAACATCCAAGCGATGCTCTGCATGGTCTCGATGACGGTCCGGTACACCTCGAGGATCCAGCGATCGGCGTTCAGGACGATCGCCTCGTCATCCGTCGATCGCGGCGTGACATACCGCTCGAGAGCGTAGATCCGGACGCCTCCGGAGACCCCGACGACGTAGACGGCGAAGGTGATGTAGCGCTGCCAGGCCGAGCCGAGCGGCTGCCCGACGATCCGGTCCAGAATCGAGGCGACCGGCCGCCTGAACAAGAACGCGACGAGGAGCGACGAGAAAACCGCGACTCCGAGGGTGACGACGAGGAGCGTGAGGAACATCTCGATTCTCCTGTCTTCGCGGCCGCCGCGTCGCCTATGAGAGCGATGTTGTTCCGCGCCGGATGGTCGGCCCAGTGGTCCGCTCCGTTGAACTGCGCCAGGGGACCTCTCACACGGGCGCCGTCGAACCATTCGGCCGGCGCCCCGGTGGCGCGGCAGCTTGAAAGGAATTCGGGAATCTTATGATCGCCGCTGAGATGCCGGTCGCCGTCCCCCTTGCGGTACATGTAGTACATGCGGGCCCGTCTCTCGCCGAGGCGCGCTACGAGCATGGCCCCCCGCGCTCCGACGACGAGGTGAACGGAGTCGTCCGGGACCGAGGTCGCCTCGAGGAACGAGCCCGCGATCAGCAGCCGATCAGGGTCGCGCTCGACCTTGAAACCGCCCCAGGAGCGAGCCTTAGAGCTCCGGCCGTCGGCACCCACGACTATCCGCGCCGGGACCGAGCGGCTCTCCCCGTCATCCAGGAATTCAACGCTCGGGGGATCACCGGGAACGATGGATTGCACGGTGATCCCGCGGCGGATCTCCGCCCCGGCCCGATCCGCGGCACGGAGGACGGCCTCCTGCATCTCCGGATGGTAGGCATTGAACGAGCCGACCCTGTGAGGAGTCGTCTCGCGCAGGTCCCTTCGGGCCATCAGTGACCCGCCGACGTAGGTGTCCCACCAGCGCGTCTGGCGGCCGGGAATGTGGTCGTAGACTTCGAGCGCCCGTGCGGCCGCCACCCCCCAGGGGTGCATCGTCTCGCCCCGAACCCTGTCCTTGAAGCGGGTCTCACGCTCCAGGACCAGTGCTCGATATCCACGCTCGGCGAGATTCTTGGCCAGGCTCGACCCGCCGAGCCCGCCCCCCACAATGACGCAGGCGTAACTCATCGGGATCCTCCCCTCCAAGGCGGCGAGCGACGATCCAGACTACGGTCCGTCTTCGCTAGGACGGCCGCTCCGCCCGCGCGATCCCGCCGGCCGACCCGACAAGACACCCGGCTGCAAACGCCACCGCCGCGATCACGCGGGCGCCGCTCGAGGTCGCGAGAAGCCCCAGCATGAGCGTCAGCCACAGCGCATTGGCCGACAATACGGCCCATCGCAGCCAGCGCGGAAGCGCGTCCGCGGGCGCGAGGTTGAGCAGGCCGAGGAAGATCATCGCGAATCCGGCGCCCGCGAACCAGACCGCGTCCTGACCCAGAGCCTTGAAGAACATCGGCGTGCCGAGGAAGGCGTGACCGATACCCTGGGCGGCGATCAGAACGCCCGCGATCCTCTGTACCGCCCGAAGCATCCGCGGTCTCCCCCGTCCCGGCCCGCGCTCTCTGCATCCGGCTTCCTCTATGGGACCTGATCGTTGCGAACATACCAGGTGTGGACCCTCATCTCAAGGTGTCCCGCCCTCACGGCCGGATCGCCTCGCGCCAGGGCCCCTGCAGCTTCGAGGGAGCCCGCCGGCGGGATCATCACGCCCGCCACCCATCGACCAGAGGGACCACTCCGGCCATGACTCGTTCGGGCCGTCGCTCGACATGCCCCGGACAGGTGCTGCCCGGCATCCCGTGTCGGCCGCGGCGGGATCGGGACCCCGCCGTGAGCGGTCAGGGCCACCTCCGACGGCGGGCTCGACCAATCGCCGCCCTAGGCGTTGCCCGGGATCCGGCTTGGCGTCGCTTACGGACATCGGCCGGATGATCACCTGCGAGGTGTTGATCGGTCGCAGGAAGCAAAAAGCCCCGCGGCGAGCGGGGCAGGATTTTCAGCCCTACACTTAGGATACGTGGCTACTCCTGCTCCACCACAATGACGGGCGCGGACAGGGAATACGGGTTATTCGGACTGAGAGGGCTGTAGCGGCTGCCGTAAATGCCGTACGGGTTATTGATGCTGTACGGCGAGTGCCGGCTCCCGTACAGGCCGTATGGATTCGAGATCGACTCCGGGTCGTAGGGGTTCGAACTCAGCTTTCCCAGGTATCGACCATCCTGTCCGAAAAGCTTCGGGGCGGACAGCGCGTAAGGGTTCGTAACGCTGTTCGGGCTGTACGGGCTCCCGTAAAGGCCATACGGGTTTCGGATGCTCGTTGGCGAATAACGGCTACCGTACAGCCCGTAGGGATTCGCCGTGGAGTCCGGGTCATAGCGGTTGGCGCCTAGCCTGCCGAGGTAGGTCGAGGATCTGGTCGAACGGAAGGGAGTCAGGGCGAAGTCCAGGTCCTTCGCCACCACCCGCGCGGCAGTGTTGTACTGCTCAAGCGTCAGGGACGGAATCCGGGACTTCATATGACTGTAAGGGACCAGACGCTTGATGAGCTCCTCGGTCTCTGCCTGCTGCGCCCACGTCGGGACGGCAAAGGCGAAAACAACGCTCAACGTTATGAGGGTCTTTCGCATCGGAGGCCTCCGTTGTTGCGAGTCTGCGCGACGACGCGGGGATTTGTCAACCGCCCGTTGCCCCGACACGGCTCCCTCGTCCGGCGGCTTGTCAGAGGCCTTGTCTCGCCGTGGTCCCGACCGGAGGTCTTGGTCAAGAGTAAACACTCGCCCGACCCCGTGCTGATGATTTTCGCCGGGAGGGGCTGTTTGAGAACAGGGTTTTGGAGGGAGGCCCGGTCAGCCCCGGAGTTGGTGCGGCAGGGTGACGGTGTTGCGGTCGCGGAGGGCGGCACGGGTGGCGGTGAGGAGATAGAGCTTGGGCTCGACGCCGGCGAGCTTGGCCGATTCGAGCCGGCTGTAGAACAGCGCCGCCACCGCGGTACCCCGTTCGGAGCGGGAGCCGTAATGGTTCTTGCGTCCCAGCACAACGCCCCGCAGGCCGCGCTCGGTCGCGTTGTTGTCGATCGGGATGCGCGGGTGGTCAAGGAAGAGCGTCAGGCCCTTCCACAGGCCCAGCATGTAGGCGATCGCCTTGCCGAGACCGCTCTGCGGCAGGGGCCGCTGCGCCAGCGCCCAGTCCCGGATCTCACGCACCAGCGGCCGCGACCGTTCCTGCCGCAGACGGTGACGCAGGGCGAGCGCCTCGGCCCGGTCCGCCGGTTCGGTCGGGGACGGGATCTCCCCCTCGACGGCATACAGGCCCCCGATCAGGTCCAGAACGGTCCGGCACGGGTCCGGGAAGTGCGGTTCCGCCTCGATGAACTTGCGTCTCACGTGGGCCCAGCAGTGCACCAGGGTGTACGACGGTCCCGCCCGGCTCAACGCGTCATAGGCGCCGTAGCCATCCGCCATCACGATGCCGCGGTAGCCGTTGAGCACCTGGCGCGCGGCCTCTTGGGAGCGGCTCGGGAGAGCTTTATAGATGACCGCGTCCTCCCGGGTCACGCTCCACACCCACCAGCGCTTCGCGCCCTTCTTCTCCATCAGCCGCCACCAGGTCTCGTCGGCGCCGACCACGTCGGCC
>JBHIBC010000029.1:0-33203 GCA_046758905.1 Acidobacteriota bacterium
ACCGCCCCTACCCGCTCCTCGACAGCCGCGCGGCGCACCGCCTCACGCTGCGCCTCACCCTGCCGCGGTTCCTCCCGGTGCTCGCGCGACACGGCTTCGCGCGCGTCGACCTGCTCTGGATGACCCCCGGCAGCCCGCTCCTGCCGCTGCTCGAGGGGCTGGAGCACCGGGTCTCGGTCTACCGCTTAAGCGACGACTCGCCGGCGTTTCCCGACACTCCCCGCTCCTACGCCGACCTCGAGCGGGAGGCGGTGCGCCGCGTCGATCTGGTCGTGGCCACTGCGGGGAACCTCGTGGAGCGGGCCCGCAGCCTCGGGGCGAGACGGGTCCTGCACCTGCCGAACGCCTGCGATCCGGAGCCGTTTCTCGCCCCGGGGCTCCGCGAGCCTCCGGATCTGGCGGGGGTCCGAAGGCCGCGGGCGATCTACGTCGGTGCGATCGACGGCTGGTTCGACGTCGAGCTGCTGGCGGGCGCGGCGCGCCTGGCCCCGGAGTGGAGCTTCGTCCTTCTAGGGCCGGCGCGCGCCGACCTGGGCCCGCTCCGAGGCGCCGGCAACGTGCGGGCGCTCGGGCCGCGCCCGTACGCCGATCTGCCGGCCTACCTGCGCGCCGCCGATGCGGGGCTGGTCCCGTTCCGCCGCGGTCCCCTGAGCGATTCGATCCACCCCATCAAGCTGTACGAGTACTGCGCCGCGGGGCTGCCGGTCGTCGCGACCCCGATGCGGGAGACCGCGTCGCTCGGGGCGCCCGTCCGCCTGGCGGGGGACGCCGCGGGGCTCGTGCGGGCGCTGCGCGAGTCGGTACGGGAGGGGCCCGCCGCGCGGCAGGAGCGGGTCGCGTTCGCGCGGCGGCACACTTGGGATCGCCGCTTCGCCGCGCTCCGGACGGAGCTGCGCGCGTGCGGCCTATCCGATGCGACGCCCGCCCGACAGGGACGGGCCTCGGGAGGCGGCGGATGATCCCCGCGACTGTCGGCCGGAGCGCACGGGCCGGGGAGGAGCGGGCCCAGGATCGCGCGGCGCCGAGGCGCCCGCGCGCGCGCCTGCTGATCCTGACGGTCGGCTTCACCATCGGGGGCGCGGAGCGGCTCATCTTGATGACCGCCCCGAGGCTGCAGCGCCGGGGCTTCGACGTCCTGGTCGCCTGTCTGAAAGGGTGGGGCCCGCTCGGTGAGGAGCTGGAGCGGCGCGGCGTGCGCGCCGTGGCCCTGGGGGCGTCCGGCGCCCTCGACCTGCGTGCGGCCTGCCGGCTGCTGTCGCTCCTGCGGCGCGAGCGGGTTCAGATCCTGCACGCACACCTGTTCCCGGCCAACCTGGCGGCGCGCCTCCTCGGCCGCGCGGCGGGCGTGCCGGTCGTCGTCTGCGCGCACCACGACACCGATATCGACATGCCGCGGCGCAACCGGCTCCTGGAGAGGGCGACGGCGGGGCTCTCGGACGCGGTGGTCGCCTGCTCGGAGGCAGTCCGGCGCTATGCGCTCAGGACCTACGGGCTCGGTCCCGGCCGGGTCCGCACCCTGCGCAACGCGGTCGAGCAGCCGCCTTCCCCGATCGAAGCGCTGCGGCGCGAGGCGTTGCGACGCGAGTTCGGGGCCGGGCCGTCGGACCTGCTGCTCGGCACCGTGGGCCGGCTGGTGGAGCCGAAGAAGGGGATCCCGGTCTTCCTGGCCGCGGCCCGGCGGATCGCGCGCGAGCTCCCCGCCGTCCGCTTCGTCGTGGTCGGGGACGGCCCGGATCGGGAGGGCGTGGAGGCCTGCGCCGCGCGGGAGGGGGTGAGCCACCGCACCACGTTCGCGGGGTTCAGGCGCGATGTCGAGGACGTCATGGCCTCGCTCGACCTGCTCGTCCAGCCCTCCAACTGGGAGGGGTTCGGCCTGACGCTGGTCGAGGCGATGGCGGCCGGCATCCCCGTGGTCGCCACGCGCGTGGGGGGCGTCCCGGAGGTGGTGGTCGACGGCCGCACGGGGCTGCTGGTCCCTCCGGCCGACCCCGACGCGCTGGCCCGGGCCTGCCTCGATCTGCTCAGCGACCGGGAGCGCGCGCTGCGGCTGGGCCGCGCGGGCCGCGAGCGGGCCCGGGGCGAGTTCTCGATCGAGGATCTGGTGGAGCGAACGGCGGCGCTGTACCGGGAGCTGCTCGACGGGAGGCGCTCCCGGGACGACGGCGCCGCGGCGCGTCGGAGCAAGCCCGCATGACGCGATACCTGCTGGCGTTCGGGCTGGCCGCGGCGATCGCGCTGTACGCTACGCCGCTCGTGCGCCGGGCGGCGATCCGCTTCGGCATCGTCGACCGGCCGGACGGGAGGCTGAAGAAGCAGGGGGATCCGGTGCCGTACCTCGGGGGGCTCTCGGTCTACCTGTCGTTCCTGCTGGCGCTGACCGCGACGCTGCGCTTCGACTCGGTGGAGGTCCTGGGGATGCTGCTGGCCGGAGCGATCGTCGTCATCCTCGGCCTGATCGACGATCTGGGCGTGCTCAGCCCGTGGGTGAAGCTGGCGGGTCAGGTCGTCGCCGTCCTGACGCTGATGAACGCTTCCATCTACATCAAGCTCGGCTTTCTGCCCTCCTGGCTGGCGATCGGCCTGTCGTTCGTGTGGCTGCTGGCGATCACCAACGCCTTCAACCTGATCGACGTGATGGACGGGCTCGCCGCCGGCGTGGCGGGCGCCGCCGCCCTCGTGCTGTTCCTGATCGCCACGGTGAACGGCCGGGAGACCTACGCCGTCCTGCTGGCGGCGCTGTGCGGCTCGCTGGCCGGCTTCCTGCGCTACAACCTTCCGCCCGCCCGGATCTACATGGGGGACACGGGCAGCCTGTTCATCGGGCTGATGCTCGGTGCGCTGGCCATGAACAACTCGTACACGCGGGAGAACCTGGTGGCCGCCCTGGCGCCCGTGGTGATCCTCGGCGTCCCGGTGTTCGACATGCTGTTCGTGATGTACGTCCGCTACCGCCGCGGGCTGCCGGTAATGCTCGGGAGCCCCGATCATTTCGCCCTCCGGCTGCGCAGGTGGAGGCTGAGCACGCGGCAGACCGTGCTCGCCTCCTACGCCGCCACCTTGGGGCTCGGGCTGCTGGCCATCGCCATGATGCTCGCGACCGGTCCGGTGGCGCTGGCGATCCTGTCCGGGATCGTCCTGGCGTCGCTGGGGCTCGGCCTGTTCCTCCGGCGCATCGAGATGACCCTGTAGCCGCCATGACGCCGCGCGCCCCAGATCCGCGGTCGGTCCCGGTGGTGATCCTCGGCGCCGGGCTGAGCGGGCTGTCCACCGCGTGCCATCTGGACGGCATCCCCTCGGTGGTTCTGGAGCGCGAGCCCGAGGTGGGCGGACTGTGCCGCACGCGGGTCGAGGACGGGTTCGTCTTCGACTGCACCGGGCACCTCCTCCACCTCCGGGACGCGGGGGTCCGGGGGCTGGTGGACCGGATCCTGCCGGAGGCGTTCGCGCGCCACGAGCGTCGCGCCCTGGTCTTCTCGAAGGGCGTCTTCACGCCCTATCCGTTCCAGGCCAACCTGCACGGCCTGCCGCGGGAGGTGGTGCGCGAGTGCGTCGAGGGATTGGTCGACGCCCTGCTGGCGCGCGAGCGCGGGGGGGAGCCGGACCCCTCGCGGCTGAGCCTTCGCCGGTGGGTGGAGTCCACCTTCGGGCGCGGGATCGCGGAGCACTTCATGATCCCCTACAACTCCAAGCTGTGGCGCACCGACCTGGACGAGATCGAGTGCGGCTGGGTGTCGTGGTCGATCCCGCGTCCGACCCTGCGGGAGGTCCTCAGCGGCGCCTTCGGGGCCACGGTGCGTGGCCTCGGGTACAACCCCACTTTCCTCTACCCGCGGCGGGGCGGGATCAGCATCCTGCCCGCGGCGCTGGCGGCCCGGGTGAGCGAGCTCCGGCTCGGCCGTACGGTCACGGCGGTCGATGCGACGGCCAGGATCGTCGAGCTGGAGGACGGCGACCGGCTGCGCTACGAGGCGCTGGTCTCGACCCTACCGCTGGATCGGCTGCTGTCGATCACCTCCGGCCTTCCGGACGACCTGCCGTCGGTCGGCAGGCGCCTGAGGGCGGTGCGCGTCCTCAACGTCAGCTTGGGCGTCGACCGGCCCTCGATCTCCGGGGCCCACTGGATCTACTTCCCCGAGCCGGAGTACTCGTTCTACCGGGTCGGCTTCCCGACCAACCTCTCCCGGGACCTTGCGCCGCGCGGTTGCACGTCGCTGTACGTCGAGCGCTCCCTGCTCCGGGACGAGCCGTTCGACCCGGTGGGGGTGGTGGAGGAATCGCTGCGCGACCTGCGGCGCGCCGGTCTGCTCTGGAGGGGGGACCGGGTCGTCTACAGGCGGGTCGCCGTCCTCGACCCCGCGTACGTCATCTACGATCGCTTTCGCTCGGCCAACCTGCCGCGGGTGCTGGCGGCCCTCGAGCGGCTCGGGATCCATTCCATCGGACGGTTCGGGTTCTGGGAGTACTCGTCGATGGAGGGGGCGCTGCGCGCGGGGATCGATCTGGCCGCCCGCCTCGCCCGGGCGCTGAACGGGCGGGACGTCCGACTGCGGAAGGGGGCCTGAGGTGTGCGGGCTGGCGGGAGTCGCCTTCGCCGACCCGGGCCGGCTCCCGGATGAGGCCGCGCTGCGGGCGATGGGTGCGGCCCTCGCCCACCGCGGGCCGGACGACGCGGGGGAGCACGCGTCGCCCGGGGTCGGTCTGGTCAGCCGTCGGCTCGCGATCCTCGACCCGTCGCCCGCGGGGAAGATGCCGATGTCCTCGGCCGACGGACAGGTCTGGCTGGTCCACAACGGGGAGATCTACAACCACGTCGAGCTGCGCGAGGAGATGAAACGGCGGGGCGTCCGCTTCCGATCGAGGGGCGATACCGAGGTGCTCCTCAACCTGTACCTCGCCGAGGGGCTGGATGCCCTGCAGAGGCTGGTCGGGATGTACGCCTTCGCGATCTGGGACGGGCGCCGCCGAGCGCTCGTCCTGGCGCGCGACCGGCTCGGGGTCAAGCCGCTCTTCTATCGCCTGGCGCCGGATGGGATCCGTTTCGCCTCCGAGATCCGGGGGCTGCTGGCCGAGCCCGGCTTCTCCCCGGAGCCCGACCCCGGGTCGATCCACCACGTGCTGGCGCTGCGCTTCGTGCCGCACCCGGCGACCGCCTTCGAGGGGATCCGCCAGCTGCCGCCGGCCCACGTCCTGACCTACGAGGACGGCCGGGCGCGGCTCCCGAGGTACTGGACCCTTCCGGAGCCGCGCCCGCGGGGAGAGCGCCGGAGCCGCGAGATGACCGAGCGCTACCGGGCGCTGATGGACGACGCGGTGCGGATCCGCCTGCGGAGCGACGTCCCGGTGGCGCTGCTCCTGTCCGGAGGGCTGGACTCGACCGCCGTGGCGTATCACATGCGGCGCAACCTCACGCGCCCGTTCCGGGCCTTTTCCGTCGGCTTCGGCGAGGCGGACTACGACGAGCGCCCGCGGGCGCGCGAGGTCGCCGAGCACTTCGGGATCGAGCTGACCGAGATCGAGGTCTCTCGCCGCTCGATCGATGACCTCCCGGCCATCGTGTCCCACATGCAGGTCCCGTTCGCCGACCCGTCCGTCCTGCCGGCCTGGTCTTTGGCGCGGGAGGTGGCGCGGCACGTCAAGGTGGCCCTGGTGGGCGACGGGGCCGACGAGACGTTCGGCGGCTATGACCGCTATCGCGCCCACCTGCTCGCCGATCGGTACGGGTGGCTGCCCGGCCTGGTGTCGCGCACCCCGTTCTACGCCCTGCTCGAGGCGGTCTCCAGCGAGAGGAGCCGCCGCAACCTCCCCGGCCGTCTGCGACGGTTCCTCGAGGGGTGGGAGCTGCCCGCGCGGGAGCGCAACGCCCTGTGGCTGGCGAACCCCGGGGCGCGGAGGATCTCCCGGCTGTACAACCCCGACTTCGCGGAACGGGTGCTCGGGGTCGACCCGACCCGCTCGCTCGGCCGGATCCCGAACGACTGGGCCTCTCCGACCCTCCTGGCGGCGGTCCTGCGCTCCGATCAGGAGCGCTACCTGCCCGACGACCTCCTCTACAAGGCGGACGTCACCTCGATGGCCTTCGGTCTGGAGATCAGGAGCCCGTTCCTCGATCACCGCGTCGTGGAGTTCGCCGCGACCGTGCCGGTCCGCCAGAAGGTGCGGGGGGGCCGGGGGAAGTGGTTCCTGCGGCAGGTGTACCGCGGGCGGTTCCCCGGCGGCGTCCTGCGCGGGCGAAAGGCCGGCTTCGGAATGCCGATCGACCACTGGTTGCGGGGCGACGACCTGCACGGGACGGCACGCGACCTGCTGCTCGGGTACGGAGCGCGCTCCCGCGCCTACCTGAACCGGGAGGCCGTGGCGGCGGTCCTGCGGATCCACCGGTCCGGGCAGCGCAACTACGACGAGATGATCTGGACCCTGGTGATCTTCGAGCTGTGGCTCAGGGAGCTGGGCGCTCGGCGCGCCCGGGAGGCGGCGTGAACGGAGAGCCGGTGCGCGTGTGCCACATCGTCACCCGTCTGGACTTGGGCGGGGCGCAGCAGAACACCCTGTACACGGTCTCCCACCTGAGGGAGCCGTTCCGGCCCAGCCTCGTGTGCGGCCCCGGCGGCCTGCTGGACGCCGAGGCGCGCGCCCTAGCGCCGATCCCCGTGACCTTCGTCCCGCGGCTGGTCCGCCCGATCCGGCCGCTGAGCGACCTCCTGGCACTGCTGCGCCTGACGGCCATCCTGCGCCGGGAGCGGCCGCAGATCGTCCACACCCACTCCTCCAAGGCCGGGATCCTCGGGCGCCTCGCCGCCTGGCTCGCGCGCGTGCCGGTCGTGGTCCACTCGATCCACGGCTTCGGATTCCACGACGCTCAGCCGCGGGCGCTGAGGGCGCTGCTCGTCGCCGTCGAGAGGGCGGTCGCCCCCCTCACCTCGCACTTCATCGCCGTGTCGCACGCCAACCTGGATCGGGGCCTGTCGCTCGGGATCCTCCGCCGCGATCGCGTGAGCCTCATTCGCAGCGGCATCCGGGTGGCCGAGTTCCGGGGGCCGGAGGGCCGCCGCGGCCCCCGTCGCGGCGGCGGGATCCGGCGCGAGCTCGGCCTGCCCGAGGATGTCCCCCTGGTCGGCATGATCGCCTGCCTGAAGCCTCAGAAATGCCCGCTCGATTTCGTCGAGGTGGCGGCCCGCGTGGCGCGCGCGGTGGCCGGGTCGGCGTTCGTGATCGCGGGCGACGGGGAGCTGCGCGAGGCCGCCCGGCGGCGCGTCGATGCCCTCGGCCTCGGCGGCCGGTTCCACCTGCTGGGCTGGCGGCGGGACGTGCCCGGGCTGCTGGCGGAGCTCGACGTGATGGTGCTCACCTCGCGCTGGGAGGGGCTGCCGCGGGTGGTCCCGGAGGCGATCGCGGCCGGGGTGCCGATCGTGGCCACGGCCGTGGACGGGGTCACCGACGTCCTGAGGGATGGCGTCACCGGCCTGGTCGCGCCGCCGGGCGACATCGAGGGGATCGCCTCCCGGGTGGCGAGGCTGCTGCGCGACCCGTCGCTCGGGATCGCCCTGTGCGACCGGGCGCGTGCCGTCCTGGCGGAGTTCGACATCGACGCCATGGTCCGGGCGCAGGAGTCACTGTACGCCCGGCTGCTGCGGCGCTTCCCCGGCGCCGGCGTCGGGGCGGATCGGAAAGCGCTCTCCAGCCACGCAACTTATTGAGCGGCCAGCATTTGACACCCGCGCGAGGCGCGCTATATTGGCCCTGGCGGCGGGCGGGGCGTGCTACCGGAAGCGCCCGGGACGGAGCCTCGAGGATGTCGGTCCTGGAGCTGTGCGGCGTGTCGAAGAGCTACAGGACCCACCTGTCGCTGCGCAAGTACTGGATCCTTCGCGACCTGTCCCTCGCCGTGAGGGAGGGGGAGATCTTCGGCTTCATCGGCACCAACGGGGCCGGCAAGACGACGACCATCAAGCTGGCGCTGGGCCTGATCTTCCCGGATGCCGGCTCGATCCGGTTGTTCGGGCGCGACGCGGGCGACGTCGAGGTGAGGCGAAGGATCGGCTTCCTTCCCGAGAACCCGTACCTTTACGACTACCTCACCGGCTCGGAGTTCCTCGATTTCCACGCGCGGCTGTTCGGGATGGGGGCGGCCGAGCGCCGGCGCCGCGTCCGGGAGCTGCTGGAACGGGTGGGCCTGGGGAACCGGGGCGACCGCCAGCTGCGCCACTACTCCAAGGGGATGCTGCAGCGCATCGGCCTGGCCCAGGCGCTGATCAACGATCCCGAGCTGGTCATCCTCGACGAGCCGATGTCCGGGCTCGACCCGATCGGACGGCGCGAGGTGCGCGACATCATCCTGGAGCTGAAGGCGAACGGGCGGACAGTGTTCTTCTCGACCCACATCCTCTCCGACACCGAGATGATCTGCGATCGGGTCGGGGTCCTGGTCCGGGGCAGTCTCCGGGCGGTCGGGAGGATCGACGATCTGGTGGGCCACGACGTCCGCTTCTGGGAGATCGCGCTGCGGGGCCTCGCTCCGGACCGGCTGCCGTGCGGGCGGCTGGTGTCGCGGGGCGAGGACCACCTCCTGGTGCAGGCCGACTCGCCGCGGGAGCTGCGCCGGATCCTCTCGGAGCTCAGCGGCGACGGGGCGACCCTGATCTCGGTGACGCCCGCGCGCCAGAGCCTCGAGGATCTGCTGTTGAAGGAGGCCCGGGGCCCGGCGCCGGGCCCCTGGGCCGGAGGGGGGGAGGCCGGTCGTGTTCGCTAGGGTCGGCGCCATCGCGCTCAACACCTTCCGGGAGGCGATCCGCCACCGCGTTCTCTACCTGTTTCTGGTCTTCGCGGCGGCGATGATCTCGTCCGCGCAGATCCTCTCCATGCTGACGGTGGGCAGCGCGGAGAAGATCATCAAGGACTTCGGGCTCGCGTCGATCGAGCTGTTCGGGGTGCTGACCTCGGTGTTCATGGGCGTCGGCCTGGTGAGCGTGGAGATCGACCGCCGCACGGTCTACACGCTGCTCGCCAAGCCGATCCACCGCTTCGAGTTCGTGGTGGGGAAGTACGCCGGGCTCGCCCTCACGCTGCTGGTGAACACCACCATCATGACGGCGTGGTTCTTCCTGGTCCTCCTGGGCAAAGGGTGCTTCGACCCGGCGATCTCGATCGCCGTGCTCCTGCTGTTCCTCCAGTTCCTGCTGGTCACGGCGATCGCCGTCTTCTTCTCGTGTCTGTCGACCCCGATCCTCTCCAGCGTCCTCACCCTGGCCCTGTACGTCGTCGGCCATCTGCTGTGGAGCTTCCGCCTTCTGGAGGAACGCCTGACGTCCGCTCTCGGCCGCGCCGCCTGTCGCGCCCTCTTCTACCTGCTCCCGAATCTCGGGAACTTCGACCTGAAGGGTGAGGTCGTGCACGGGATGCCGATCGAGCCCGCCGCGGCCGGCTTCGCCGCCCTGTACGCGGCCCTGTACGGGGCAGCCGTCCTGGCGGGTGCCTGTGCCATCTTCCATCGCCGGGAGCTGCAGTGAGCCGGCGGGCGCCGGTCCGCGGTCCGGGCCGCCGGGCCCTGACGCTCGCGGCGTGCGGGGCGCTGCTGCTCGCGATCCTGGTGCAGCAGCGCATCGAGGCCGGGGCGCGGGACGGCACGGGGCCGTCTCCGCTGCTCTACCTTCCCTCCGGCCGCTACCTGCGCGTCGTCTCCCTGGGCTTCGACGAGCTGCTGGCGGACGTCCTCTACCTCTGGGCGATCCAGTACTACGGCAACTACCGCGTCGCCGACAGGTACGACTACCTCGAGAACATCTTCGATCGAGTGATCAGCGAGCTCGACCCGCACTACATCGACCCGTACCTGATCGGCGCGCTGATCATGACGAGCGAGGCGCGCTCTCCCGAGATGGCCCTCAGGCTGCTCGACAAGGGGATCGAGAAGAATCCGGACGAATGGATCCTGGCGTTCGAGGCTGGCTTCACGTGCTACAACGACCTCCAGGACTACCGGCGGGCTGCCACCTACTTCAAGAGGGCGCTCCGGGCCCCCGGCGTCCACCCGCTGGTGCGCCGCTTCTACGCCTCGATGCGCGAGCGCGCCGGGGACAGGGAGGCCTCCCTGCGCGAGTGGGCGGAGATCTACGACACGGCCGCGGACGAGCGCGTGCGGCGGGTCGCGTGGAACCACGTTCACGACCTGAAGGTGGAGATCGACCTGCGCGACCTGCGCGGCGCGGTGGGACGGTTCCGGGTGCGCCGCGCCCGGCTGCCCCGCCACCTCGGCGAGCTGACCCCCGAGGACGGGATCGCACGGCTGCCGCGCGACCCGGAGGGCCGCGACTACCTGTACGAGCGCGCGAGCGGCCGGGTCTCCTACCACGGCCGTCTGGTGCTGGCGCGCTGAGCCGCGGGAGGTGGCCCTCATGCCGGACCTGCTGCTCTGGATCCTGGTCACAGGGGTCGGCGCCTGCGTGGGCTCGTTCCTGAACGTGTGCGTCCACAGGCTGCCGCTCCGGCAGTCGCTGGTGGTCCCCGGCTCCCGCTGCCCGGCCTGCCACGCTCCGATCCGCTGGCGCGACAACATTCCGGTCATCGGCTATCTGATCCTGCGCGGCCGGTGCAGAGCCTGCCGCGAGCCGATCCCGATCCGCTATCCGCTGGTCGAGGCCTCGACGGCCGCGCTGTTCGCGCTGCTGTTCGCGACCCGCGGGGCAACGCCCTGGTTCCTCCTGGACGCCGCCTTCGGGGCCGCGCTGCTCGTCCTGATCCTGATCGACGCGCGCCACCAGATCCTGCCGAACGTCATCACCCTCCCGGGCATCGCTCTGGGACTGGCCACCGCCCCGCTGCGGGCTCGGGGAACGCATCTGGCGGGGGCGGCGTCGCTCGGATCGACGCGCGACGCGCTGATCGGGGCCGCTCTGGGGTACGCCATCCCCTGGGCTCTCAACGGGCTGTATGGGCTGTGGCAGAGGCTCCGCCGCGTTCCGGCGGCGCGGCGGGAGGACGGGATCGGGCGTGGCGATTTCAAGCTGCTCGCGATGATCGGCGCGTTTCTTGGGGTGCGGCTGATGCTGTTCAGCCTCTTCGTCGGGGCGCTGACCGGGGCTCTGTTCGGAGGCGCGCTGATCGCCGCCGGACGCTGCGGCTGGAAGTCGAAGCTCCCGTACGGCGTCTTCCTGGGCGGTGCGGCGCTGCTGGCGCTGTTCGTGGGCGAGCGCTGGGTCGCCTGGTATCTGCGGGCCAGCGGGGTCGGGCCGTGAGCCGCTCGCCGCTGCGGACCTACGCGGGGCAGATCCGGATCGTCCTCGTCCTGCTGGTCCTGTTCCTCGCGGTCGCGATCTACTGCAACGTCCACCTTCTGGTGATGGCGCGCAACGCGATCCTGGACGAGGCCGGGCGTCGGCTCGCCCTGCAGGCCGATCTCGTGAGGGCCGAGCTGGAGCGCGACCAGATGCTCCGCGGCCTGCGCGCCTCCCCCGTGGGCAGGCCCAAGAACGAGCACCCATCCGGGCGGCGCGCCGCCCCGGGCGAGGTGCCGTACATCCCGCCGACCTTTCTGGACCGGATCGCGCGCCTCGCGGGGATGGTGTCGATCGACATCCTGTCGATCGACGGGCGGATCATCACCTCCTCCGATCCGGCGAGGGTGGGCGGGGAGGATCCCCTCCTGAGCGGGAAGGGGAGCAGCGCGCGCGGGACGCTGATGGCGGGTGGCCGCGTGGTCACGCCGCTCGACCGGCCGGGCGGATCCCGCTTCTCGACGCTGTCGGCCTACCGCCCGATCCGCGATCGTCGGCGCCAGGCGGTGGCCTTCATCCGGGTGGAGGAGTGGGTGCCGACGGTGGCCTCGGTCGACCGCAACCTCAGGCTGATCGCGGCGCTGCAGGCCGGCGGGCTCGCCTTCCTCCTGGTCCTGGTGATCCTGTTCGCCCGCTGGCTCCTGCAGCCCTACCGCCGGCTGCTGAACGCCGCCGGCCAGGCCCCAGGGAGGCTCGCCGGCCTGCCGGGCGGAGCCTCCCGGGACGGGAGCGACGAGCTGGTCGGCGCCTTCCAGGGCGTGCTGGACAAGCTGCGAGAGCAGGAGAGGGAGCTCTGCTCGCTCAAGAGGCGGCGATCCGACGAGGGTCCGCGGTCCGCGTTCCCGGGCGAGCACTTGGTCGGCGGAATGACGAGCGCGGTGCTCGCGTTCGACGTCGCGGGGAGGCTGAAGGTGCTCAACGCGGCCGCCGAGCGCCTCCTCGGCATCGCGCGCTCCCGGGCGATCGGGGCGCACTACCGCGAGCTTTTGGGCGGTCACGAGCGGCTCGTCGATCTGATCGAGCGCGGCCTGAGCAGCGGCCAGAGCCACTCGCGTGAGGTGCTCCCGCTGGCCCGCCGGTCCGGAAAGCAGACCCACATCGGGGCGATGATCTCGCCGATCCGGCCGCCCCGCGGCGGCGCCGACGGGGCCGCGGCCGTAGAGGGGGTCCTCTGCCTGCTCGCGGACCTGACCGAGATCCGGTCCCTCCGCGAGCGGGTGGGGCTGAAGGAGAACCTGGCGTCGCTCGGGGAGATGTCCGCCGGGATCGCTCACGAGTTCCGTAACTCGCTCGCGACCATCTCGGGCCTCGCGCGGCTGATCGCCCGCAACGGCGGCGACGGCCACAACGGTGCGGCGCGCGAGCACGCCGAGGCGATCCTGCGGGAGGTGAGGGGGGTCGAGCGAGTGGTGCGCGATTTCCTGCGGTACGCCCGTCCGATGGCGCTCGACCTCTCCGAGGTCGACCTGCACGGGGTCGTGCGGGAGGCCGTCGCCGAGTTCCGGGGCGAGACCCGCTCCGACCCGATCGCGGTCGAGCTGGAGGGGAGCTTCCCCCGCATCGTCGCCGACGGGACGCTGATCCGGCAGGCGCTCGTGAACCTGATCCGCAACGCGGCCGAGGCGCTCTCGGGAAGGGGCTCCGGCGCCGGGGGAGGGGCCCGCGGCGCCGCCCCCCCGCCGCGGATCGTGGTCCGGGGCGCGGCGGAGCGGAGCCTGCCGGGCGGGGTGCGGATCGTGGTGGAGGACAACGGCCCGGGGATCCCGCGGCACGACCTTCCCCGCCTGTTCACCCCGTTCTTCACCACCAGGGAGCGGGGCACCGGCCTCGGCCTGGCGCTGGTCCAGAAGGCGGCGGCCATGCACGACGGGGGGGTCGAGGTGGAGAGCGAGGAGGGGCGAGGGGCCCGCTTCTCGATCCTGCTCCCCTCCCGCCCCGGCCTCACCGGCCCGCCCGCGTCACTCTCGTGACGGGATCGTGATCGCGCCCCGGCGGCGTTACGAAACGTATCGCCGGGACCGTCGATCACCGTTCCGTGTCCGCCGCGCTCCGCCCCCGAGGCTCCGCTAAGTCGCCCCCTCTGCACGAGTTCGGGCCCGGCGGTCCACCACCGCCGGCCCGTGGCACACCCCTTGCTCTCCGGCTCCGGTGCCGCGCCCGGGTGGGCGGTGTAGGCGCGGCGGGAGACGATATGAGCGCAGCGATCGGAGCGGACACGAAGCGTCTCAGCTCGCCGGGATACACCTTGGCGGAGGCGCTGGTCGTCATCGCCCTGCTGGGGCTGATGGTGCTGTTCGGCGGGCCGGCGCTGATGGACAGCCTGCGCGCCTACAAGGTCCGCTCGGACGCCAACAACCTGACCACCATCCTCCGGGCGCTGCGCTACGGCGCGGTCTCGAACCGGGCGCCGATGACCATCACGGTCAACGACGAGAACGACGCGACGGCGCCGAACACCTGCGGCTACGTCGACCTGAAGGGGAGGGCGGTGACCGTCCGGATGCAGGACGGGGTGGTGATCGAGGGCTCCAGCGCCCCGAGCATCACCTTCAACATCAACGGCGGCACGGGCCAGACCGGCAGCCTGACGGTGCTCGTCAGCGGCCGCGTCAACAAGGACCGCGCAGACCGGTACGCCATCTCGGTCTCCCCGACCGGCACCGTCTCCAGCGACTATTCGACCTACACGCCATGACACGGGGGAGAGTTCGCCGAATGAGGTCTACGACCACGCGGGCCGGAGAGGACGGGGCGGGATTCAGCCTCGTGGAGGTCATCATCGCGATCGGCGTGCTCGCCGGCGTGCTGCTGTCGATCTCGTCGATGTTCATGCTGGGAGGCCGGCAGGTCAAGGCCGGCAAGACGATCACCGAGGCCACGGCCATCTGCCACGACATCATGGAGACCTTCGAGCCGCTGTCGTTCACGGCGCTCTACGCGGCCATGGGAGCCGCGGCGACCGACACCTCCGTGGCCGTGGACAGCGCCACGGCCGGCAGCCCGATCGAGTCGTGGCAGGCGGAGATCGACGGCAAGCTGGAGAACGGCGTCGCCTCGGTGACGCTCACGCCCATGGGGCCCGGGACGCCGGATGTCGGGACCGCGACCGCCATCCGGATCCGGGTCGGCCTGACCTGGAACGAGATCGGGCGGCAGCAGAGCGTGCAGCTCGCGGCGATGAGATTCTGAGGGCGGGGAGAGAGTCGCCGTCCTCGAGGCGGCGGATCGGAGGATCACGTGTTCAGCGCTTCGTCACACGGACGCCAGTCCCAGGCAGGGTTCACCCTGATCGAGATGCTGGTGGCCTCGGCGATCTTCGCCATCGTCGCGGCCGTGGCCTTCATCCTCTACAGCGCGGCGCAGAAGTCCTACAAGATGGGAGAGAACCTCACCGACCAGCAGCAGGCGACCCGCGTCGCCTTCGACCGCATGATCTCGGACCTCCGGCTCGCGGGGTTCAACTACAACCCCGACGGCGACAGCACCCGGGTCGACGAGCAGATCGAGGGGGCCTGGGACACGGCCGTCACCGTCCGCGGGGACTTCGACTTCGAGGACCCGACGGCGAGCACGAGCCCCGAGACGACCCTGGCGGGGACGAGCTATGAGGTCGTCTCGACCGGCAACGACGAGATCGTGACCTACGTGCTGTCCAAGCCGGGGGTCAGCGGTCCCGACACGCTGACCCTGCGGCTGGATCCGGACAAGCCGCGCGCCAGGGCGCTGAAGACCGTCACCATCCCCGACGTCGCTCTGATCCAGGACGATCCGCCCTACACCCTGTATCGCGTGACCCTGACCGACGTCGCGGGCGCCTTCCCGAGCTCGCCTCAGGCGTCCAGCGCCTTCGTGTACGAGCCGGTGGCCGAGAATATCCGCCGGCTGAACTTCCGCTACTTCGACGACGCGGGGGCCGAGCTGGGCCCCAATACCCCGGCCGACGACACGGACGACATCGGTGGCGCGGATGCCAGCAGCGTGACGCGATCGCTCATCCGCAAGATCACCGTCGATCTGGTGGGGATGACGGAGGACGAGGACCTCGACTACATCGACGTGACCGACGCCACGGCCACGAGCCACTACCGGAAGTTCGAGCTCAAGTCGGACGTTCACGCCGAGAACCTGGGAAAGACCGGCGTCAAGGACCTCGACGTCACCCCGCCCCCGACGCCGACCAATGTCGCTCTGGTGCCGGGCCACTGCCAGGGGGTCCTGGTGACGTGGGACACGCCGCCCTCCTCCTCCGGGGTGAGCTCGAACGTGGTGAAGTACTGGCCGAACGGCTCTCCCTCCTCCAGCACGACGCTCAGCTTCGGCTACCCGCACGTCGAGTACGGCGTCATCGACTACGACGCGCACGCCTTCGTGCCCGGCCTCACCGTCGGCTCCACCTACTGCTTCCAGGTCCAGGCCAAGGACTCGGTCGGGAACCAGAGCGGCTGGGGGCCCGCGTCCTCACCCCCCTGCACGACCGTGGCCGAGGCCTCGACCCCCGGCACGCCGCAGAATCTCCAGGCGACGGGCAACGGCACGATCGCGTCCGAGGACAGCCAGATCACCCTCACCTGGGACGGCGTGCAGGCGAACGCCAACACGGTGACCGGCGACCCCGATACCATCGGCGGCAACACGATCATGCGGGACATGAAGGGGTACAAGCTCTACCGCGACGTCTCCAGCGGGTTCACCCCCGACGATTCGGCGAATCTGCTGGTCGACAGCTCCGCGATCGGGGTGGGGTCGGTGCAGTACGTGGACACGGCCGTGGCGAACTGCAGGACCTACTACTACAAGCTGAAGACCGTCGACACCTGCGACGTGGAGGGCGCCGAGAGCGGCGAGGCCGCCGGGCAGGCGCAGACCACCGTCCCGCCCGAGAAGCCGACCGGCCTGACCGGCAGCCGCACCTCCAAGAGCAACGCCCACCTCGACTGGACCGCGGTGACGACCAAGATCGACGGGACGAACACGTTCATCGACCTGTACAACGTCTACCGCGCCGAGGCGCTGACCGGCACGCCGGCCTCGAGCGTCCCGTCGACGGCCTATGTGTTGAGGGGCACCGCCAGCACGAACGCCTACGACGACACGCTCAGTCAGCAGGACCACCAGGACCTGAGCGGCAAGCCGCCGTACTCGTTCTACTACGTCGTGTCGGCCGCCGATCTGTGCGGCAACGAGAGCCAGAGGTCCGATCCGACCATCGTGGAGTGCAAGTTCCAGGGGACGCTCCTGACGCGGCCGGGGGACGGGGACAGCGCCGGCGGGATCGTGCCGATCATGCTCGACGTCAGCGGGACCCAGAAGTACGTCCGCGCCCGCGTCCGCATCCCCGACCCGAACAACGCGGCGACCTACGTGTACGACCAGGAGACCTTCTCCTACCCGTTCCTCTTCCCGGCCTGGGACACGACCGCCTCGGGAGCAGGCAACTACACCATCGAGTGGGAGGTGGAGAACCAGCAGGGGTGCATCAAGTCGGTCACCACCAACTTCACGGCGCTGTCGAACCTCGCGTGTCAGATCACGCCGACCAACCCGAACCTGTCGCCGACGAAGGGGAAGCCCAGCGAGCAGAACAAGAAGCTGACGTGGGAGATCATCAACAACTCCGGCGTCGATCTCGACATCTTCCAGGTCGACGTCTCCTGGACGTCGGTGCTCAGCTCCACCCGGCAGCTCAAGAAGATCGAGTACCCCGCGGGGACGGCCACCTTCTCCACCCTGATCTCCGGCCCCACCAGCCCGGTGATCGCCGACTTCTCCGTCTTTCCACTCCTCCTGCCGGCGACCGCCGACGGCGTGTGCGGCACCTCCTCCTGCATCCTGAGCATGGCGGTGGAGTGGGACGTCCAGATCGTCGATACCAACAACGTCGGCGAGCTGGTCACGATCCAGTATCACTTCACGGACGCCTCCTCCTCGACCGGATCGTGCCAGTTCACCGTCAAGCCCGATCTGACCATCGTCAACTAGACGAGGGCGACAGGAGAGGATCATGAGATCGACGCCGGTGGCCGAAGCGGGGGGCGAGCGGGGATCGGCCCTGATCCTCGCCGTGCTGATCACGGTGATCCTGAGCCTCCTCGGGATCTCGTATCTTCTGATGGCGCAGACCGAGAACACCATCGCCGAGAACGAGCGGAACTCCCTCCTGGCGCTGTACGTGGCCGAGGCGGGAGCCCGACTGGCCGTCGGCTGGTTCAACGACCCGTCGAGCACGGGATACTTCGTGCCGGGCGTGAGCCAGGTGACCCGGACCGACCGTCTCCTCGATCACGACGGCGACCCGGCGACGCCCAGGGTTCTCGCGGTCTCGGGCGACGCCGCGAAGCCGCTCTACAAGGACGCCGCGGTGACTCCGAGCGGCCTGTTCGACCGGCCCTACCGCTCGGCCCTGGGGGACACCTTCCTCGGCATCGAGACTGGGACCGACCCCGATCCGAGCTACGCCACGAAGGGGCCCGACCTGGTCGTGACCCAGAGCCACCTCGACGCCATCAACGATGCGCTGTTCCCGGGCTTCCCCAGCCCGGACCTGCGCGCGAAGATCGCGCGGATCGAGCTCTACTCCCCGCCCGTCGTGAGCATCGGCGGGGTCGACACCCGGATGGGGATCGCCACGATCAAGGTGACGGGCGGTGTCTTCATCTACCCCGGCACCACGGACGAGCGCCAGATCGCCACCCGCGTGGTCAAGGCCGTGGTCAACGAGATCCCGGTCCCGGCCCCGGCGGGGCCGCTGCAGTCGTGCAGCACCCTGGATTACACGGGGAGCTTCGAGATCCACTGGGGCACGGCCTCCTCTCAGGGCAACGCCGATCTCGGCCTGACCTCGGGCAACGTCGACAACAAGTCCAACACCGGGGTGCCGTACAACCTCAACGATCCCTTCACCTACATCAGCGGGGCCGACACCCTGGCCTCCTGGGCGACGGCCCACGACAACGAGGAGATCGAGGATCCCTGGTTCAAGTTCGTCGCGGGAGGGGCGCTCGCGAACATCGGGACCTTCGCCCCGTTCCCGGGCGATCCGCAGCCCTGGCACTACACGAGCCCCGGGAGCACGAGTCTGGACCACACCAACCTGTTCCAGAACACGGTCATGAACTGCCCCGAGTTCGACTACGGCCTCTGGAAGGCGATCGCCCAGAGCGGCAACAAGAACCACTACTACTTCAAGTACGACGGCGGGGGCAACTTCAGGCTGGACGGGACGGGGCCTCCGGTGGACTTCATGACCGCCAGCGACGGCCTCGAGGGCGTCATCTTCTTCGATACCGCGGATGGGCAGCCGCCGAACGGTCTCGCCTACAGCGACCCGGGAACGAATCTGACGCCGGACGTCGAGATCGACTCCACGACCGGCTGGCAGGGGGTCCAGGGATTCCTGTACGTCAACGCCAAGTCGTTCACCACGACCGGGACCGGCGGCATCGGCAGCCTGCGGACCATCATCCCCCCCGGCGAGCCGGGGGACGGATCCGGGTTCGTGAACCTCGACTACCCCGGTACCCTCAAGGGGACCTACAGGATCAAGGACGGGACGGTCAATTTCGAGACCTTCCAGGACCCGGTCACGGGAGACTGGTGGTGCACCGACGCCTCGCAGTGCGACTCGACCGCGCGAACCCCGAGCCTCACCCCGGTGAAGGACGAGTATGGTCTTCCCTTCCAGGAGACAGTCATCGTGGACGGCGTCTTCTACACCAGCGGCGTCATCTCAGCGAAGGGAAACGCGAAGTACTTCGGCTCGGTGATCGCGGAGCAGGGCGTCCTCGACGGCGGCGGCACGCCGGAGTTCTGGTTCGACGAGAGCCTCGTCAAGGGGAACTGGCCGCGCAAGGGAATGAACCTCCCCAGGGTCGTGGTCACCTCCTGGCAGACCGATCTGTAGCGGGCTCCCCCCGGGGCGCGCGGCGCCTTGACCGCGCGTGCCCCGAGACCTACATTCTCGTCAGTGGAGGCGTGCCGTTGACAGTTCCCGCGAGAGGCCAGCCCGAGGATCCGCGGCCGCCCGCCGCGGGCGCCGCGGCGCGGCGCGCCCTCCCGGCGCTGCTGCTGGCCCTGGGCCTGCTGGTCGTCCCCGCCCTCGGCCCGGCGCCGGACTGCCTGGCCGAGGAGGGCTCGAAGGGCGGCGCCTCGGAGGAGAAGCGGCAGGCCAAGGAGGATGGGCAGCGCGGCGAACGGCCGCCCCCGGCCCTGAGGTTCACGGACGAGGACCTGGAGAAATACCACCGGCGGCCGCCTCCCGTGGACGGGGGCCGGGCGGGGGAGAGGACAGCCGCCCCCCGATCCGCAGGGAAGCGATCGCCGGCTCCGGTCGGGGGCACGCCGCCGAAGGGCCGGGAGACGGTGATCCCTCGGATCCCGATCGAGCGGGACCCAACACGCCCCCACGCCCCGCTCGTGCGCACGCCGATGGAGATCGCCAAGCCGCCCTCCAGCGACCCCCTCAAGCGGTTCAAGGACCGCGACAGGAGGGAGAAGTTCCGCGCCGAGCAGATCCGAGACCTCCGCGACCGGATCGGCGTCTTGGAGTCCCGGCTCGATTACCTTCGATTGAAGAGGCTCGCCGTCCTCGACCCCCTCCGGATCATGCCGGCGCCCCCGCCCGGCTACGACGCCGGCGGCGAGGGGGAGCTCAAGGCGCGGGAGCTCCTCGCCAAGGTGGAGGCGGAGATCGGGCAGGCCGAGTCGGAGCTCGCGACCCTCAGGGAGAACCTGGTCGAGATCGAGACCCGGTTCGGACGGGGGGCCGACGGCCGGTGAGGGGCTCCGAGCGGATCCTGGTGGTCGAGGACCGGGAGAACCTCCGGTCGGTGCTCCGCAAGACGCTGGAGGCCGAGGGGTACGGGGTCGAGGAGGCCGCCGACGGCGGCGCGGCCCTGCAGAGGATTCGCCGCGACCGGTTCGCGCTCGTCCTCACCGACCTGAGGCTGCCGCGCGCGGACGGCCACGAGGTCCTGCGGGCGGCCGTCGCGGCCGACCCCGAGCTGCCGGTGATCCTCATGACCGCCTTCGGCACCATCCGCGACGCGGTGGACGCCATGAGGGAGGGGGCCTACGACTATCTGGAGAAGCCGGTCGACAACGACCACCTCCTGGCGCTGGTCCGGCGGGCCCTGCAGCACCGGAGCCTGGCCCGGGAGAACCTGCTCCTCAAGGAGCGGTTCTCGCGCCAGCTCGAGGGCCCCGAGATCCTGGGTGAGAGCCCGGCGCTCGAGCGGGCTTTGGACCAGGTCCGCCGGGTCGCCCCCACGGGGGCCACCGTGCTCCTGGAGGGGGAGAGCGGCTCGGGGAAAGAGCTCTTCGCGCGGGCTCTGCACCACCTGAGCGGACGCAAGACGCAGTCCTTCTTCGCCATCAACTGCGCCGCCATCCCCGAGACGCTCCTCGAGAGCGAGCTGTTCGGTTACGAGAAAGGGGCCTTCACGGGCGCCGGGGCCAGCAAGCGCGGCAAGTTCGAGATCGCCGACAAGGGGACCCTTTTCCTGGACGAGATCGGCGACCTGTCTCCCGTCCTGCAGGGGAAGGTCCTGCGGGTCATCGAGACGCGGCAGTTCGAGAGGGTCGGCGGGACCCAGACCCGGACGGTCGACCTCCGTCTGGTGGCGGCCAGCAACAAGGACCTCAGATCCCTGGTGGCGCGCGGGACGTTCCGCCAGGACCTCTACTTCCGGCTGTCGGTCTTCCCGATCCGGGTGCCCTCCCTGCGCGAGCGCCGGGAGGACATCCCGATCCTCGCGCGCCACTTCGTGGAGAAATTCGCCGCCGAGCAGAAGCGCAAGGGGCCGATCGAGATCGCGCCCGAGGCGCTCGCGGCCCTGGTCGATTATCCCTGGCCGGGCAACGTCCGCGAGCTGGAGAACACCATCGAGCGGGCCCTGATCCTGGGCGAAGGGGACCGCGTCCTGCCCGAGCATCTCGGCCTGCGCGCGCCGGCGCCGGAGGCCGCCTGACCGTCGGCCAAGGGCCGCCCGGCGGCCGCGGCCCGTCCCGTCCTCCTCCGCGCTTTCGGTTGACAACACCCCCGCATCTGCTATAGTGACGGGGTTTCCACATGAGCGATCCCCGCTCTGGGGATGCGGAGGAGCGATCGGAGGTCCGCGATTGCTCCTTCATTGTTTTCCGGCGCAGTCCCTGCCGCCGAGAGCCACGCAGCCACCCCGGACCCGGAACACCAGAGGTCGATCATGAGCGCGCGACGTGTCCTCATCCTGGGAGCGGCGGGACGCGACTTCCACAACTTCAACGTGTGCTTCCGGGACGATCCCTCGTACGAGGTCGTCGGCTTCACGGCCACCCAGATCCCCAACATCTCCGGCAGGCGGTACCCGGCCGCGCTGGCCGGATCCCGGTACCCGGACGGGATCCCGATCTACGAGGAGAGAGAGCTGGAGGATCTGATCCGGCGGCTGCAGGCCGACCTGGTCGTGTTCGCTTACTCGGACGTCTCCCACGCCCACGTGATGCACCTGGCGTCGCGCGCCGTCGCGGCCGGCGCCGACTACGCCCTCCTCGGCTTCGACGCCACATCGCTGAAGTCGAGAAAGCCGGTGGTCTCGATCTGCGCCGTCCGGACCGGCGCCGGCAAGAGTCAGACGACGCGCCGCGTCTGCCGGCGCCTGACGGAGAGCGGGCGCAGGGTGGTGGCGGTGCGCCATCCGATGCCGTACGGAGACCTGGTCAGACAGCGCGTCCAGCGCTTCGCCACGCTCGAGGACCTGGACCGCCACGACTGCACGATCGAGGAGCGCGAGGAGTACGAGCCGCACATCAAGAGCGGGACCGTCGTCTTCGCGGGGGTCGACTACGCCGCCATCCTGGCCGAGGCGGAGGAGGAGGCCGACGTCATCGTCTGGGACGGCGGCAACAACGACCTCCCCTTCTACAAGCCGGACGTGGAGATCGTCGTGGTCGACCCGCACCGGCCGGGCCACGAGGTCGGCTACTATCCGGGGGAGGCGAACTTCCGCAGGGCGTCCTGTCTCGTCATCAATAAGATCGACACGGCCGATGCGGAAGGGATCAGGAAGGTCCGGGAGAACATCGCGCGCTGCAACCCGGAGGCCACCGTCGTCGAGGCGCGCTCGCCGGTGACGGTCGAGGATCCGGCGGCGGTCCACGGCAAGAGGGTGCTGGTGGTGGAGGACGGCCCCACCCTCACGCACGGCGGGATGAAGTACGGCGCGGGGGTGATCGCGGCGCGCCGCTTCGGGGCCGCCGCGGTCGTCGACCCCCGCCCGTTCGCCGTCGGCTCGATCGCCCGCACCTTCGAGGAGTACCCTGAGATCGGCACGCTGCTCCCGGCCGTCGGCTACGGCGAGGCCCAGATGGACGAGCTCCGGCAGACGATCGAGCGGGTCGACTGCGACCTAGTGCTGATCGCGACCCCCATCGACCTGCGCCGGACGATCCGCTTCAAGAAGCCCGCCCAGCGCGTCACGTACGAGCTCGAGGAGGCCGGAAAGCCGGACCTCGCCGACGTCCTGGCGAGGCTCCCCTGATGCCGCACCGCAGGCGCGCCGTCGTGGCGTTCGGCGGCAACGCCCTCATCCGTAAGGGTGAGGAGGGCACGCAGTGGGAGCAGGTGGAGAACGCGCGGCGGACGGCGCGGATGCTGCTGCCGATCGTCCGCCACGGGTTCGGGCTCGTGCTGGTCCACGGCAACGGGCCACAGGTCGGGAACATCCTGATCCAGGTCGAGGAGGCGGTCACCAAGGTGCCGCCGCTGTCCCTCGACATCTGCGTCGCCATGTCCGAGGGGAGCATCGGGCACATGCTCGAGATGGCGCTCCTCAACGAGTTCCGGGTCAGGCGGATGCGCCGGGAGGTGGTGACGCTGGTCACCGAGGTGCTCGTGGATCAGGAGGATCCGGGCTTCCGGCGGCCCACCAAGCCGATCGGCCCCTTCTACCCGGGGTTCCGGGCCGAGTACCTGATCCACAAGCAGGGCTGGAACATGGTCGAGGATGCCGGCCGCGGCTGGCGCAAGGTCGTGCCCTCCCCGCGCCCGCTTCAGGTCGTCCAGATGGACGCGATCCGGCGGGGGGTCGACTCCGGGGCCGTGGTGATCGCGGGCGGGGGCGGCGGCGTCCCGGTCTATCGCGCCGGGAGGGGCGAGCTGCGGGGCGTGGAGGCGGTGATCGACAAGGACTACACCGCCGGCCTGATCGCCACGGAGCTGCGCGCCGACCTGTTCATCATCCTCACCGGCGTCGACCATGTCTGCGCGGAGTTCGGCACGCCGCGCCAGAGGCCGCTGCGCAAGATCGACGTCGGCGAGGCGCGGGCCCACCAGGCGGAGGGGCAGTTTCCGGAGGGGAGCATGGGGCCCAAGATCCGCGCGGCCGTGGAGTTCGTCGAGGCGACCGGCCGCGAGGTCGTGATCACCTCGGCCCCGCGCCTGGCCGACGCCATGCGCGGCCGGTCCGGCACGCGCATCGTGGCGGCGTCGGGCGAGTCCCGCCGCCTGCCGCGCGGCCGGGGCGCCCGAACGGAGGGTCGGAGGTGAGGGCCGCCGACCTCGTGTCGATCGACGACCTCAGCCGCGAGGACCTGCTGGAGATCCTCGATCTCGCGGCGCGCGTCAAGCAGGATCCCGGGGCGTACCGCGACGCGCTGCACCGCAAGACCCTGGCCATGATCTTGGAGAAGCCGTCGTTGAGGACCCGGGTGAGCTTCGAGGCGGGCATGAACCAGCTCGGGGGGAGCGCGATCACCCTCGGGCCCTCGGAGATCGCCATGGGCAGGCGCGAGAGCGTCCCTGACGTGGCCCGGACCCTCTCCGGCATGGTCGACGGGATCATGGCGAGGACCTTTTCCCACCGCGCGATCCTCGACCTCGCCCGTCACGCCTCGATCCCGGTGATCAACGGGCTCTCGGACCACCTGCACCCGTGCCAGGCATTGGCCGACTTCCTGACCGTGCGTGAGTCGTGCGGCCGCATCGAGGGTGTCAAGCTGGCCTACGTCGGCGACGGCAACAACGTGGCCCACTCGCTGATGTTCGCGGGGGCCAGGCTCGGCGCCCGCGTCCACCTGGCGACGCCGCCCGGATACCGTCCGGACCCGGAGGTCGTGCGCGCTGCGTCGCGGGAGGCCTCGCGGTCGGGGGGGGGCATCGAGGTCGGTGGGGAGGTCGACGCGGCGGTCCGGGACGCCGACGTCGTCTACACCGACACCTGGACGAGCATGGGCCAGGAGGCGGAGCGCGAGGAGCGCATCGGGGTCTTCCGGCCGTTTCAGGTGAACGCTTCGGTGATGGGTCGTGCCAGGCCGGGCGCGGTGTTCATGCACTGTCTTCCGGCGCATCGCGGCGAGGAGGTCACCGCCGAGGTGATCGACTCGCGGGCCTCCGTTGTGTTCCGGCAGGCCGCCAACCGCCTGCACGTCCAGAAGGCCGTCCTCATCCTGTTGATGGGGCGGAGGTAGGTCCGGGGGGCCTCCGCACGGCGCCGGCGCGGGGTCCGGGCTTGACACTGACCGGACTGACCTGCAAAAATGACCGGCCCTGCTAAAAAGGGGGTCCTATAGCCGCGCGCGCGGCTCGGAGCGGCAGCCGGGACGGCCATGGCGACGTTTGTGGCGAGAGCATCGCGGGTGGAGAGGAGCTGGCTCCTGGTGGACGCCGAGGGGGCGACCCTTGGGCGTCTGTCCACCTTCGTGGCGCGCGCCCTCATGGGGAAGCATCGGCCGATCTACACGCCGTTTCTGGACACCGGCGACTTCGTCGTGGTGATCAACGCGGAGAAGGTACGCCTGACCGGGCGCAAGCGGGAGAAGAAGCTCTACCGGTGGCACACCGGGTACCCGGGGGGCCTGAAGGAGGTTCCCGCGGGCAGGATGCTGAGAAAGAGGCCGGCTCGGGTGATCGAATGGGCCGTGCGGGGGATGTTGCCGAAAGGGCCGCTCGGGCGCCGCATGGCCCGAAAGCTCAAGGTCTACGCGGGGCCGGACCACCCGCACGCGGCCCAGAGTCCCCGCAAGGTGGCCATCCCGGCCTGACGCCGGCGCGGGAGTGATGGTGTCATCGACGCAGTACTACGGAACCGGTCGCAGGAAGACCTCGACGGCCCGCGTCTACCTGCGCCCCGGCGGGGGCCAGGTCATCGTCAACCGCCGTCCGATCGAGTCCTACTTCCACACCGACACCGTGCGCAAGCTGGCCGGCGAGCCGCTCGCGGTGGTGGAGATGCAGGACCGCTTCGACGTCCTGGTGAACGTCTCCGGCGGGGGGGAGACCGGCCAGGCCGGCGCCATCCGCCACGGCATCGCCAGGGCGCTGGTGCGGTTCGACCCGGGCCTGCGGGCCCGACTGAAGGCGGCCGGCCTCCTGAGGCGCGACTCGCGCGTCAAGGAGCGCAAGAAGTACGGCCAGCCCGGCGCGCGGGCCAGGTTCCAGTACTCCAAGCGTTGAGGGCGGAGGATCGGGAGCCGCGCAGGGCGGCGGGAGGCACGGGAGGAGGCGTTTGGCGGAAATCACGATGAAGGATCTGCTGGAGGCGGGGGTCCACTTCGGCCACCAGACGAAGCGCTGGAACCCGAAGATGCGCGAGTACATCTTCGGGCAGAGAAACGGCATTTACATTATCAACCTCCAGAAGACCCTCATCAGGTTCCGCGAGGCGCTCGACTACGTGCGGAGGATCGCGGCGGCGGGCCGGACCGTCCTCTTCGTCGGGACCAAGCGCCAGGCGCAGGAGGCGATCCTCGAGGAGGCGGCGCGCACCGGGATGCCATCCGTGACCCAGCGCTGGCTCGGGGGGACGCTCACCAACTACCGCACGATCAAGAAGCGGATCGAGCGGCTGCGCTGGCTGGAGGGCTTCCTGCAGAGCCCGACCGAGGGACGCTACACCAAGAAGGAGCTGCTACGGCTGGAGAAGGAGCGCGTCAAGCTGGCCAAGGTCCTGACCGGGATCAAGATGATGGACCGGCTGCCGGACGCCCTGTTCGTCATCGACCCCAAGCGAGAGCACATCGCCGTCCGGGAGGCACGCAAGCTCGAGATCCCGGTCGTGGCCGTCGTCGACACGAACTGCGACCCCGAGGACATCGACTATCCGATCCCGGGCAACGACGACGCCATCCGGGCGATCAAGCTGTTCGCCACCCGGGTCGGGGACGCGATCCTGGAGGGCCGCGGCCTCCACGAGAAGCGCCGGGCGCAGCAGGAGTCGGAGGAGGCGGCCGTGGCCGCCGCGGGTGGGGCGCCCCCCGGGACGGCCTCCGGCATGCCGCCCCTGAGCGACCCGTCGGCGTCGGCCGCGTCGTCGGAGCCGGCCCGCGCTCCCGGGGGTCGCCGCCCGGCGTCGCGGAAGAGGACGCCGGCCCGGCCGTCGGCCGGGGAGGGCTCGGAGGTTGCCTCCGGCCTGGAGGTCGAGGGAGAGCCCAAGGTCGGCGAAGCCGGCGCGGAGGCCAAAGCCGCGGCGCCGGGAGGCCGGGCCGGAACGGAGTAGGCCTGCCCGCCCCCGTCCCGTACGGCACACGCACGCACACGCAGAGGGTCCCCGTTGGCCTCCCCGCGCCGCCGCCCGGGAGGGCGCGGCCGGCGGGCTGCGGCGACGCCTCGGGAAGGGGGACCGGCGATCGGGGCCGGCCGGGGCCGGGAGCGAGGAGGAGTGATGGAGATCAGTGCGTCACGGGTCAAGGAGCTCCGGGACCGGAGCGGGGCTCCGATGATGGACTGCAAAGCGGCCCTGGTGGAGGCGCGCGGCGATCTGGAGCGGGCGCACAAGATCCTGCGGCAGAGGGGGCAGGCCACAGCGGCCCGAAGGTCGACGAGAGCGACCAGCGAGGGGGCGGTGGGCTCTTACATCCACGGGGGTGGCCGGCTGGGCGTCCTGGTGGAGGTGAACTGCGAGAGCGACTTCGTGGCCCGGACGGAGGATTTCAAGACCCTGGTCAAGGACCTGGCGATGCATATCGCGGCATCGGAGCCGCGCTTCGTCGACCGCGCCGAGGTGGCCGAGGGAGTCCTGAACGAGGAGCGCGAGATCTATCGCGAGCAGGCGCTCGCCACCGGCAAGCCGGACGCCGTGGTCGAGAAGATCGTCGCGGGGAAGATGGAGAAGTTCTACCAGGAGTTCTGCCTGATGGAGCAGCCGTTCGTGCGCGACCCCAACCTCACGGTGCGCGACCTCATCCATTCCGTCATCGCGCGGGTCGGAGAGAACGTGCGGGTCCGGCGGTTCGCGCGGTTCGTGCTCGGGCGGAACGAGGCAGGGCGGGGGACCGGCAACACGTCACGGTGAGGAGGCCAGCGGCGGGGGAGCTGAGGTGGCCAGGCAACCGAAGTACCGCCGGATCCTGCTGAAGCTGTCTGGCGAGGCCCTCATGGGATCCCGGCCGTTCGGGCTCGACCCGGACGTCGTGGGAAGGATCGCCGGCGATATCCGGGGGGTGCACGACCTCGGGGTACAGATCGCCACCGTGATCGGCGGGGGCAACATCTACCGTGGCCTGGCCGCCGAGCGCCACGGGTTCGACCGGGTGACCGGCGACAACATGGGGATGCTGGCCACGGTCATCAATTCGCTGGCCGCCCAGAACGCCCTCGAGTCGCTCGGGATCGACACTCGGGTCCTCTCCGCCATCGAGATCCGCCAGATCGCCGAGCCGTACATCCGCAGGCGGGCCATCCGCCACCTCGAGAAGGGGCGGGTCGTGATCATCGCCGCCGGCACCGGCAACCCCTTCTTCACGACCGACAGCGCGGCCGCCCTGCGGGCGATGGAGATCAAGGCGGACGTGATCCTCAAGGCCACGCGGGTGGACGGGGTCTACTCCGATGACCCCGAGGTGGTGCCCCAGGCGCGCCGCTTCGAGCGGATCTCCTACCGCGAGGTGCTCGACCGGGGGCTGAGGGTGATGGATTCGACCGCCGTTCAGATGTGCCGGGAGAATCACATGCCGATCGTGATCTTCAATCTCACCGTGCCCGGCAACATCAGGAGGGTGGTGATGGGAGACAGGATCGGCTCTCTCGTCGGGGAGTGAGCGATGCCGATCAAGCGGATCCTGAGCGAGGCGGAGAGGAAGATGGACGACACGGTCGAGCACACGCGCAGGGAGCTGGCGGCGATCCGCACCGGGCGCGCCTCCCTGGCGATCCTCGACGGCATCACGGTCGAGTACTACGGCGCCCCGACGCCCTTGCAGCAGGTGTGCTCCCTGAGCATACCGGAGGCGACCCTGATCGTGGCGCAGCCCTGGGACGCGACGCTGATCAAGGCGATCGAGAAGGCGATCCTCGCCTCGGGGCTCGGGCTCAACCCGTCCAACGACGGCAAGGTCGTGCGCATCCCCATCCCGCCCCTGACCGAGGAGCGGCGCAGGCAGCTGGCCAGGAGGGTGCACGAGATCGCCGAACAGGGCCGCACCGCGGTCCGGCTGGAGCGGCGCGCAGCCAAGGAGGCCCTCAAGAAGCTCCTCAAGGACAAGGCGGTCTCCGAGGACGACGAGAGGCGGGCTCTCGACCAGGTCCAGGAGGCCACCGACCGGCACGTCGAGCGGATCGACGGGCTGTCGAAGGCCAAGGATGAGGAGATCCTGAAGGTCTGAGCCGGCGTCGTCCCGCCCGCGAGGGTCCCGGGAACCATGACCGTTGCCGCCCTCATCGTCGCCGCCGGGCGCGGGACGCGGTTCGGAGCGCCGTTCCCCAAGGCGCACCTGTCGCTCGCCGGCTGCCCGATCCTGGCCCGCGCCGTCGCCGCCTTCGCCGATCACCCCCGCATCGATCGGGTGGTGGCGGTGGTCCCCGACACGGCCCGATCGCGGCAGTTCCTCCGGCCGAGCGACCGCGACCGGGTCCTCCTGGTGCGCGGCGGCGCCGAGAGGGGCGAGTCGGTTCGCCACGGACTCGAGGCGCTGGCGGACGCCTCCGTCGTCCTGGTGCACGATGCCGCCCGGCCGCTGGTGCCCCCCGAGCTCATCGACGCCGTCCTCGAGGCGACCCTGCGATCCGGAGCGGCGGTTCCGGCGATCCCGGTCCCCGACACCGTGAAGCGCGCCAGCGCGGAGGGCGCCGTGGCGGCGACCGTGCCGCGCGAGGGCCTGGTGCTGGCGCAGACGCCACAGGGGTTCCGCGTGTCCCTGCTGTGCGCCGCCTACGAGCGCGCGGCCCGGGACGGCTTCGAGGGGACGGACGACGCCAGCGTGGTGGAGCACTCCGGCGGCGCGGTGACCCTCGTCGAGGGCGACCCGCGCAACTTCAAGATCACCACGCGGGACGACCTGGCCCTGGCCGAGGCGATCCTGGCTGCGCGCCCGCGCCGCGGCGGAGCGGAGCCTGAGGGTGGCTGAGCGGCGTGGGGCGCGCGCCGGCGCCTCCCCGGCGCGGGCGCCCGTCCTGAGGGTCGGGTGCGGCGTGGACGTCCACCCGCTGGCGGCGGGGCGCCGCCTGGTGCTGGGCGGCGTGGAGATCCCCCACGAGCGGGGCCTCCTCGGCCATTCCGACGCCGACGCACTGTCGCACGCCATCTGCGATGCGCTGCTCGGTGCTCTGGGGCTGCCCGACATGGGCGTTCGCTTCCCCGACACCGACGAATCGCTGCGGGATCGATCGAGCCTCCTCTTCCTCGAGGAGGTGGGACGCGAGGTGCGACGGCACGGCTACGCCCTGCTGAACCTGGACACGACCGTCCTGGCCGAATCGCCCCGCCTGCAGCCGCACCTGCCGGGGATGCGCGAGCGGATCGCGTCCGCCCTCGGCTGCCCCGTCGAGGCCGTGGGGATCAAGGCGAAGCGCTTCGAGGGCGTCGGGGCCATCGGCCGGAGGGAGGGGGTGATGGCGCAGGCGGTCGTGCTGCTGGGCCGCTCTCCGGCGCGCGCGGTCGCCGCTTCCCGCCCCGGCCGCGTCGCGGCGCGCGCCCGCCGCACGGCGCGGAGGCGGCGGTGAGCGCCCCGCGGGCGCGCTTCGCCCCTTCCCCGACCGGCGAGCTGCACGTCGGCAACGCGCGCACCGCGCTGTTCAACTGGCTGTTCGCGCGCTCGCGCGGCGGCGTGCTCATCCTCCGGATCGAGGACACGGACGCGGCGCGTTCGTCGCCCGAGCACGAGGCCCGTCTCCTCGAGGACCTGCGCTGGCTCGGGCTGGGCTGGGACGAGGGGCCCGACGAGGGAGGCGGGCACGGACCGTACCGCCAGTCGGAGCGAGTCGGCCTCCACCGCGACAGGGCCGAGAGGCTCGTCGAGACCGGGTACGCCTACCCGTGTTTCTGCCCGCTCGAGCTGCTGGAGAGGGAGCGGGTGCGGCAGCGCGAGGAGGGTCGGGTCTCCGTCTACTCCGGGCGCTGCCGGCGGATCCCCCGCCAGGATGCGGCGGATCGCCCCCCGCCGGGGCCCGCCGCGCACCCCCGCGACCGGGCCGCCCCGCTTCGACGTGGCGGCGGCCGAGGCGGTGGCCGAGGCGGTGGAGTTCGTCGATCGGGTCCACGGGCCGGTGCGCTTCCCGCTGTCGCAGATCGGCGATTTCGTGATCCTGCGGCGGGACGGCCGCCCGTCGTACAACTTCGCCGTGGTGGTCGACGATCTGCTGATGGAGATCACCCACGTCATCCGCGGCGACGATCACCTGTCGAATACCCCCCGGCAGATCCTGCTTCACAGGGCGCTCGGCGCCTCGACGCTGCCCGAGTTCGCGCACCTGCCGCTGATCGCGGCCCCGGGCGGCGCGCCCCTGAGCAAGCGGGAGGGACCGGCCTCGATCGCCCGGTACCGCGAGCGCGGCTACCCGCCGGAGGCCCTGCTCAACGCCCTGGCCCTGCTCGGCTGGTCGCCCCCCGGCGGTCAGGAGCTTCTGACCCCCGAGGAGCTGGTCGCGATGTTCGATCTCGACCGGGTGTCGAGCTCGCCGGCCACCTTCGATCAGCAGAAGCTGGACGCGCTGGCGACGCGGCACATGGCGCGCCTGCCCGAGGGGAGGCTCGCCGCGCTCGCCGCGGAGCAGCTCGCTCGGGCGGGGCTCCTGCCGGACCCGATCCCGCCCGTAACGTGGGAGTGGGTGGGCCGGCTCGCGCGGCTGTTCTCGGAGAGGCTTCCCAACATGGGGGCTCTCGTGGAGGAAGCGTCCTTCCTGTTCGACTTCGACGCGGGCAGGTGCCTGGCCGAGGCCGCGGTGCGGGAGACCCTCACCGCTCAGCCGTCGAGGGCGGTCATCGAGTCCCTGGTCGAGAGGATCGGCGAGGGGCCGCTGACCGCCCCGCGCTTTCTGACCATCGCCGAGGAGGTGAGGCGGGAGACCGGGGCTAAGGGGCGCGAGCTGTTCCACCCGATCCGCGTGGCGTTGACCGGGGCGACCTCGGGCCCCGAGCTGGTGAGGCTCCTCCCCGTCATCGACTCCGCCCGCGCGCTCCCGCTTCCGCGTCCGGTCGCGTCCTGCGTGGAGCGCGCGCGGGCGCTGCTCGAGGCCACAGGAGGCGACCGCCGGTGAGCGACACGGTCTTCGGGGTCCATCCGGTGCTCGAGGCGTTGCGCCCGCCCGGCCGACGGGTCAGCAAGGTCCTGATCGCGGCCAACCGGCGCGACGCCAGGGTCGCCGCGGTGATCGGGGCGGCCCGGCGGGCCGGAGTAGCGGTGCTGAGGCGACCGGCGAGGTCCTTGGACCGGCTGTGCGCGGGCGGGCGCCACCAGGGTGTCGTGGCCCTGGTCGCTCGGGCGGAGTATGCCGAGCCGGGGCAGGTGGTGGAGGCGGCCGCGACTCCCCCGCTGTTCATGGTGCTGGGCGGGGTGGAGGACCCCCGCAACCTGGGCGCCGTCATCCGGTCGGCCGCCGCGGCCGGAGCCGACGGCATCTTCCTGCCCTCGCACGGCGTCCCCGGTCTGACCGGGGTCTGTGTCAAGGCCTCGGCAGGGGCCGTGGACAGGGTACCGATCGCCCGGGTCGGGAACCTGGTCTCGTTCCTCAATGAGTTGAAGGGCAAGGGGATTCGGGTCGTGGGCCTGGACCCCCGAGGGGGCGCTAGGTGGAGCGATCTCGACCTGACGGGACCCCTGGCGATCGTCGCCGGGGGTGAGGGGAGGGGTCTCAGGAGGCTGGCCAGGGAGACCTGCGACGCGCTCCTGCGGATCCCGCTCCGCCGGGGGATCGAGTCGCTCAACCTTTCGGTGGCGGCGGCGGTGGTCCTGTTCGAGGCGGTCCGGCAGCGCTCCGGCCGGCTCGGGGCCGGCGGGCCCGCGAGCCTCCCGAGCCCGGGGGACGCCTCGCCCGAGGCCGCGGGGTAATTTTCCCTCCCCGGGGTGTTGCAGTATCTCCTGCTGTATGTTAGCATCCGGCGTTTGCCAAGCTGGCGTAGCTCAGCGGGTAGAGCAGCTGATTTGTAATCAGCGGGTCGGGGGTTCAAATCCCTTCGCCAGCTCCACTCCCGCCGGGTCGCTGGCGTTTTTGTGTGTCGCGGGCAGCGTCGGGGACGGGGGCAACCGGGGAGATTCCCGAGTGGTCAAAGGGAGCAGACTGTAAATCTGCCGCCGATGGCTTCGGAGGTTCGAATCCTCCTCTCCCCACCACCGCGGGAGATGTGTCGGGGCCGCCGGCTGAGGCGAGGCGCCGCCGTGCGCGGCGGATCTTCGCCCCAGCCGGTCGCGGTTGGCGCGGGAGTAGCTCAGGGGTAGAGCATCAGCCTTCCAAGCTGAGGGTCGCGGGTTCGAATCCCGTTTCCCGCTCCAAAGGCACTTTCCCGGGCCCACGTGGCTCAGTGGTAGAGCACTTCCTTGGTAAGGAAGGGGTCACCGGTTCGATCCCGGTCGTGGGCTCCACCTCTTTCGGATGACATGCGCCGCGGAGGAAGAGCCCGACACTCCGCGCTCCCGCCCGTCACGACCGGCTCGGGCCGGAAGCCGGCCGGCGACCGGCTCGTGCCTGCGTGAGGGTCCCTGGAGGAGCCAGATGGCCAAGCAGAAGTTCGAGAGGACGAAGCCGCACGTCAACAT
>JBHIBC010000030.1:0-31542 GCA_046758905.1 Acidobacteriota bacterium
CGCCAGCCGCGACACCCCGGCCGCCTCGCCCAGGGCCCGGCGCGCGACGTACAGGTCCTCCACGCTCAGCCGGGCCGACAGGAGTCCGGCCAAGGCCCTCGCGCCGTGCCGCTCCGCCACCCCGCGCAGCAGGTCCGCGGCGCGGTCGAGCGCCTCGTCCCAGGAGGCCGGCCGCGGCCGGCCCGTCTCCCGGGGCCGGGCCGCGGCCTCGCCGCGCAGGTGCGGCCGCTCGAGCCGGGCCCGATCGTACAGGGCCGCGAACGAGGCTCTCCCGGCGTCGCACATCCAGTAGCCGTTGACCGCCTCGTTGAAGCGCGGCGTCATGCGGTGGATGCGATTGCGGAAGTGGGCCAGGTTGACGCTGCAGCCGCGCGCGCACCCGGCGCACACCGAAGGGGTGTCCTTCAGGAACCAGACCCGGGCCCGGAAGCGGAACGGCTTCCAGGTGAGCGCCCCCACCGGGCAGACGTCTACGGTGCAGCCGGAGTACGGGTTGTTCAGCGGCCTCCCGGGGAAGGTGCCGATGATTGCGCGGTCGCCGCGCTCGAACAGCGCCAGCTCGCGGGTCCCGCTGATCTCGTCGCAGAAGCGGATGCAGCGGGTGCACTTGATGCAGCGCTCGGCGTCGAACACGACGCGCTCGCCGATGTCGTACCGCTTCGGCCCGTGGACCTTCTCCTCCTCGAAGCGGCTGTACGACCGACCGTAGCGGGCCGAGTACTCCTGCAGGCCGCACTCGCCCGCCTGGTCGCAGATCGGGCAGTCGAGGGGGTGGTTGATCAGCAGGAACTCCATGATCCCCTCGCGGCCGCCCTTCACCCGTGGGGTCGCGGTTCTCACCGACATCCCCTGCGCGGCCAAGGTGGCGCAGCCGATCTGCAGCTTCGGCATCCCGTCGATCTCGACCAGGCAGATCCGGCAGTTGCCCGCGACGCTCAGGCCGGGATGGTAGCAGTAGTGCGGGATCGGCACGCCCATCCTCTCGGCCGCCTGCAGGACGGTCGTTCCCTTCCTGACGACAACCGGGCGGCCGTCGATCAGCAGGGCCACCTCGCCCGGGCCGGCCGGGGGGAGCTCCGGCGGCACGGGCGCGCGCTGGGTCGTCTCCGCCATGCACTCCTCAGATCAGCCCGGGGCCGTCGAACGGACAGCGCCGGCGCCGGACGTGCTCGAGGTACTCGTCCCTGAAGGTCGCGACGTACGACTGCACCGGCCAGGAGATCGCCTCTCCGAACGGGCAGATGGTGTGCCCCTCCACCCGGCCGGCGACGTCGGAGAGGAGGTCGACGTCCGACTCCCGGCCCTCGCCGCGCTCGATCCGCTCCAGCACCTTCACGAACCACCCGGTCCCCTCCCGGCACGGGGTGCACTGCCCGCACGACTCGTGCGCGTAGAAGCGGGCCAGGTTCAGCAGCGCCTGCACCATGCAGGTGCCGCTGTCCATCACCATCACCCCGGCGGAGCCGAGCATCGACCCGGCGGCCATCAGCGAGTCGAAGTCCATCAGCACGTCGCACCTCTCGGCCGGCAGGATCTTCATGGAGGACCCCCCGGGCACCACCGCCTTGAGCGGCCGGTCGTCCCGCAGCATCCCCCCGGCGCGCCCGTGGATGAGCTCCAGGAGCGGCAGGCCGAGCGGCGCCTCGTAGACCCCCGGCCGCTTGACGTGGCCCGAGACGCAGAACAGCTTGGGGCCGGTGTTCTTGGGCGGGCGGCCGATGCCGGCGAACCAGCCGGCGCCCCGCTCCGCGATCAGGGTCACGTTGGCCAGCGTCTCGACGTTGTTGATGATCGTCGGGCAGCCGTACAGCCCGACGAGCGCGGGGAAGGGCGGCTTGATGCGCGGCAGCCCGCGCTTCCCCTCGAGCGATTCCAACAGGGCGGTCTCCTCGCCGCAGATGTAGGCCCCGGCCCCGCGGTAGAGGATCAGTTCGAGGTCGAAGCCGCTGCCCAGGATGTCCCTTCCCAGGTAGCCCCTCTCGCGGGCCTCGTCCACCGCCTTCCGGAAGATGCGGTACCCGGCGTGGAACTCGCCGCGGATGTAGAAGAAGGCGGTGTGGCACTCGATGGCGTAGGCGGAGGCGATGATCCCCTCCAGGACCAGGTGCGGGTCGCGCTCGATCAGCAACCGGTCCTTGAAGGTCCCCGGCTCGCTCTCGTCGGCGTTGACGCACAGGTAGCGCGGCCGATCCTTGGACTTCGGCAGGAAGCCCCACTTGACGCCGGTGGGGAACCCGGCGCCCCCCCGCCCCCGCAGCCCCGAGGCCTTCACCTCCTCCACGAAGGCCTCCGGGGTGAACTCCTTGAGGACGCGGCGCAGGCCCCGGTAGCCGCCCCCCTCGAGGTAGACGTCGATGGACGGGGAGCCGGGCTTCCCGATGTTGCGCGTCAGGAGCGGTTCGTCGGGCATCTTCTCCGGCGCTCCTACTTCAGCCGGTCCAGGATCGCGTCCACCTTCTTCGGGTCGAGCCGCCCGTGCTCCTCGCCGTTGATCTGCAGCATCGGGGCGATGTCGCAGGCGCCGAGGCACTCCACCGCCTCGAGTGAGAACCTCCCGTCCGGGGTCGTCTCCCCCTCCCGGATGCCGAGCCGATCCCTCAGGTGCCGCAGCACCTCGCGGCACCCGCGCAGCGCGCAGGACAGGGTGCGGCACACCTGGATGTGGTGCCGGCCGACCGGCTCGCGGTGGAACAGGGTGTAGAACGAGACCACGCCGGCCACGAACGCGGGCGACACCCCGATCTTGTTCGCCACGTACTCCATCGACGCGGGCGGCACGTACCCGTGCTCCCCCTGGATCAGGTACAGCGCCGGGAGCAGCGCCGACCCCCTGTGGGGAAAGCGCGTCAGCAGGGCGTCGATCCGCCGGTCGGTCTCCTCGCGCACCGGGATCACCGGTCGACCTCCCCCATAACCGGGTCGAGGCTGGCGATCACCGCGACCAGGTCGGAGATGAGGCCCCCCACCACCATCCTCTCGATCGCCTGCAGGCTGATGAACGACGGGGAGCGGATGTAGAGCCGGTAGGGCGACTTGTCCCCCTCGCTCTTGATGTAGAAGCCGAGCTCGCCCTTGGGGGCCTCGATGGCGTGGTAGACCTCGCCCGGGGGCGCCTCGAAGCCCTCGGTGACCAGCATGAACTGCTGGATCAGCTCCTCCATCTTCCGCAGGACCCGCTCCTTCTCGGGGAGGACGATCCTCGGATCGTCGATGCACACGGGCCCGTCCGGGAGCGCCTTCAGCGCCTGCTCCAGGATGCGCGTGCTCTGCCGCATCTCCTCGATCCGCACCAGGTACCGGTCGTACACGTCGCCGTGCTCGCCGATCGGCACCTCGAAGTCGTACTCCTCGTACCCGAGGTAGGGCTGCGCCCGGCGCACGTCGTAGGCGACGCCCGAGCCGCGCAGGTTCGGGCCGGTGAGGCTCAGCGCCACCGCCTCCGCGCCCGAGATGACCCCGATCCCCTGGGTGCGCTTCAGCCAGATGCGGTTGTCCGTCAGCAGCCCCTCCACCTCGTCCAGGGCCTTCGGGAAGCGGCCGGTGAACCTCCGGAGCTCCTCCGTCCAGCCCTCCGGCAGATCACGCACCAGCCCCCCGACCCTGGTGTAGGAGGTGGTCAGGCGGGCGCCGGTGAGCGACTCGATCAGGTTGTAGATGGCCTCCCGCTCGCGGAAGGTGTGGAAGAAAACGGTCGCGGCGCCGAGGTCGAGCGCCCCGGTGCCGAGCCACAGGAGGTGGGCCGAGATGCGCGCCATCTCGCAGCAGATGACCCGGATCACCCGCCCCCGCGGCGGCACCGTCACACCGAGCAGCTTCTCGACCGCCAGCACGTAGGCCACGTTGTTCGACAGCGGCGCGAGGTAGTCGAGCCGATCGGTGTAAGGGATGAACTGGTGGTAGGTCATGTTCTCGGCGATCTTCTCCATGCCCCGATGCAGGTAGCCGACGTGCGGCTGGACCGACTTCACGACCTCGCCGTCCAGCGTCAGCACCAGGCGCAGCACGCCGTGCGTGGCCGGGTGCGACGGCCCCATGTTGATCACCATGCGCTCGCCGGCGAGCGCATCGTCGTCCCGCGGCGGCGCGGGCGGCCGGCTCCCGGGGGCGCGGGCGTCGTCCATCAGTCGTGATCCATGTCGCGGAAGCCGCGGGAGGCGGGGCGCCCCGGCGTGTCGATCGAGGCCGGGCCGCCCTCCACGTCGAAGTCCCTGCGCAGCGGGTGATCCGGGTAGTCCTCCGGCATTATGATCCGGCGCAGGTCGGGGTGCCCCTGGAAGCGGATCCCGACCAGGTCGAACGCCTCCCTCTCCGGCCAGTTCGCGCCCGGCCAGACGGAGGTCACGCTCGGGACCGTCTCGCCCTCGCGCAGGCGCACCTTGAGCCTGAGGCGGTGGTTTCTCTCCAGCGAGTAGAGCTCGTAGACCACCTCGTAGTCGTAGTCACGCTCGAGGAAGTGCGTGCCGAGGACGCAGGTCAGCATGTCGAAGGCCGAATCGGCGTCGCCCTTCAGGAAGGCGGCCACCTCGACGATCCGCTCCTTGGGCACCAGCACCGTGATCTCGCCGCGGAACCGGGTCACCTCCAGCACCCCGCCCGGGAAGCGACCCTTCAGCCGCTCCACCACGCGGGCCGGGGGATGGGGCTCGACGTAGGGTCCCGCGGCCATCCCTCTCCCCCTAGTCCCAGTCGAGCGCTCCGCGGCGCCAGCAGTAGGCGAGCCCGACCACGAGCACCCCGATGAAGATCATCATCTCCACGAAGCCCCGCATCCCCAGGTCGCGGAAGACGGTGGCCCAGGGGTACAGGAAGGCGGCCTCGATGTCGAACAGGATGAACAGCATCGCCACCATGTAGAAGCGGACCGTGTACCTCCTGTCGGCCGGCTCGAAGGGGGGCAGCCCGCACTCGTACGGGCTCAGGTCGGTGCGGCTCCTGGAGGGACGGCCCAGCAAGGTGGACAGGGCGAGGATGGCCGTCCCCAGGACGAGCGCCGCCAGGGTTTGAAGGCCGATCGGGACGTAGTCGATCACGCGGTCAGCACGCCTCGAGGGCCGGGCGCACGGCGACCGCGGACGCCCGCCTCGTGATTTTTTTCACAAATGGTGGCGGTATCAGCCACGCAGAAGGGCCGATGCTAGCACCGCGCTCGCGAGGGTGTCAACGCGACCGCGCCCCGAGGTCCGCTCGGTCCCCGGCGGGCCGCCCGATCGGCGGGCGGGTCCCGGGCCGGCGCAGCCAGGCCTCGACGCGCCCGGCGAGGGCCGCCACGCGCCGGGAGGCCGCGGCCGCCAGGTCGCGGTCCTCGTCCGGGTCGTCGCCGAGATCGAACAGGCGATGCTCCCCGTCCGACGCCCAGTGCAGCTTCTCCCGGCCGAGCCGGTAGGCGACCAGGGCGCGATCCCAGCGGCGCGTGTCGGCGTCGGGGTACCGCTCCGCGATCACCTCGAGGAACTGCACCGGGCGCGCGTACTCGGCGATCAGAGGCTCGCCCGGGTCGCGCGGGCGGCCCTCCAGGCCCGCCACGCCCGGGAGGACGCGCGCCTCGGGAGGCCCCGCTCCCGGCGGCGCGGCGGCGCCGCCGGCGCGGGCGCCGGCGAGGCCGAGAAGGGTCGGGTAGAGATCCTGGAGCATGACCGGCCCGGCGAGCCTCTGGCCCGGCGCGACCGCGGGCGGGTACCGCAGGACCAGCGGGATCCTCAGGAGCGGCTCGTACACGTTCAGCTTGTGGTCCAGCAGGCCGTGCTCGCCGAGCATCTCGCCGTGGTCCGAGGTGATCGCCACCACCGTGCGGTCCAGGACGCCGTGCCGTCTCAGGATCTCCATCAGCTCGCCGATGCGCCGATCGACGTAGGCGATCTCGCCGTCGTACAGGTCCGACAGCACCCGGCGGTCGTCCTCGGCGAGCGGCGTCAGCCCCAGGACGTACGGCATCTCGCGGGGATGCTTGAGCCGCCTCAGCCGCCCCACCGCCTCCCGGTCGACGGGCGGCCGCAGGAACCTCGCGCGCTCGGGTTCGGGCGGGCTGTAGGGCAGGTGCGGCTCGAAGTAGTTGATGAAGATGAAGAACGGCCGGCGGGAGGCGTCGCGGTTGCCGTCGCGCCAGGCGAGCCAGCGCTCGATCTTCCGGCCGACCAGGGCGGCCCCCATGTCGGGACCCTCCGTCCCCGGGACGCTCTTCCAGATCTCGTCGTAGGTGTCGAACCCCTGGTGGAAACCGTGCGCCTTGCCGGTCCAGGGGTTCTCGGTGTACCCCAGGGTCCGGTACCCGGCCTCGCCGAGCGCATCGGCGAGGGTGCGGAGCCCTTCGTCCAGGAACAGGTGGCCGGAGTCGGCGCCGTGCGCCGAGGGGAACAGGCCGGTGAACAGGCTGCCGTGAGACGGCACGGTCCAGGGCGCGGGGCGTAGGCGTTCTCGTACACCACCCCCTCGGCCGCCAGCGCGGCGATCCGAGGGCTGGTGTCGCGCCCGTACCCGTTGAACGAGAAGCGGTCGGCCCGCGCCGTATCGATGACGATCAGCAGCACGTTCGGGCGCTGCGCCGCGCACGCCGCCAGGAGGACGGCGGAGCACCCGAGCAGCAGGACGCGCCGGTGCGGCAGGAGGCGCGCAAGCGCCCGCCCCCGCCCGCTCCGTCCCCCGCGGATCATCTCCCTCCGGCCGCCGCCCGGCCGCGCGCGGATCGTCTCCCTCCGGCCGGATCGCCCCCGGGGGGAGAGGCCCCCGCGGCACTCGCGATGCCGGGGCCGCCGAAGGCCGGGCCCGCGGGGGCGGCCGTCCCCTGGATCAACATGTCCCTCGCCTCGATGAGCGTCCCCTTCACCCGCTCCAGCTCGACGAGGGACTTGTTGAGGTCGACGATCGCGAGGTTCTGCCGCGTCTCCGCCTCGGCGAGGTCGTTCTGGAACGTCAGGACCTGGAACGACGTGCTCATCCCGTTCTCGAACTTCTTCTGCTCCGCCTCGAGCTTCTCGCGCTGCAGCCGGGTGCTCGCCTGCGTCGCGTGCACGCGCTTGATGTTGGTCCGGACGTCGCGCACCGCGTTGCGGACCTCGACCCGCGCGAGCTGCTCGAGCCTCCTGAGGTCGAAGCGCGCCTGGTTCAGGGCGTGCTCCGCGTCGATGTAGCGGGCGATCGACTCGCGGTTGCCGATCGGGACGCTGAGGTTGAGCGACAGGGACCAGTTCGGCAGGTCGCCGTCGCGGAGCACGTCGAACGAGTCGCCGTACTTGCCGCGCCTCGCGACGATCGGCGCGCCGGTGATGGGGTCGGGGACGACGTTCCCCATGGCGTCCCTCAGGAATTCGTCGAAATCGACGCCGGTGTATCCGATGGCCCCCTCGAAGTCGAGGGCCCACCGCCGCTGGTTCTTGCGGTAGCGAAGCTCCGTCTCCCTGCTCTTGAGCGCCAGCTCGGCCTGCTTCAGGTCGGGCCTGTGCCTCTCCGCCTCCGCCACGGCGGCCTCCACGTCCACCTCCTCCTCGCGCAGGGGCGGCGCGTCGGAGGGCCGGATCGGCCGCGACCACCACGGCGAGTCCCGCGGGATGTTCATGATCCGGCGGAGGTTGTCCTCCGCGCTGAGCACCTGGTGCTCCGCCACGATGACCCTCTCCTCGCGATCGGCGACGTCGGCCTCCGCCTGGGTGATCTCGATCGGCGCCAGCGTGCCGACCCGCACCTTGATGCGGTTCTGCTCCAGGAACTCCTGGGCGAGGCGCAGCGCGGATCTCTGGGTCTCGAGCTCCATGAGGGCGAAGTTCAGGTCCCAGTAAGCCTTCTCGGCCTCCGACAGGACGTCGATGAGGGTCTGCCGGAACTGCGACTCGCTGATGTCCCGGTCGTTCCTGGCCACGATGATCTGCCACTTGTTGATGCTCGGGCCGAGATTCCTCAGGAGCGGCTGGGTGAAGGTGAGGGTCCAGGAGGCGTCGACCTCGCTGGAGCTCCTCAGCAGGGTCTGGCCGGTCGACGGGTCCAGCGTCTCGACGCCGACCAGGTCGTCGTTGGCCGTGAAGTCGATGCGGTAGTTCCCCCCGGTCACCAGCGGGTCCTCGAACCCCACGCCGTAGCGGTGCTGCTTGAACTGGAATCCGACGGGGATCCCGAAGTTGGGGTTGAGGTTCTGGCCCTCCCGGTCGCTGCTGACCGCCGTGCCCGTGATCAGGGGATCGAAGGCCGCCTCCGAGGTCTCCACGGAGGTCGCGCTCCGCAGAGGATCGTAGCGCCGGACCGCCACGTCGAGGTTGTGCTCCAGGGCGGCGTTGAGGACCTCCCGGAGCGACAGGACGACCGCGTCGCCCTCCTCCTCCGCCGGGGCGGCGTCCTCCCCGGCGGGGCCGCCCTCCCGGGCCGGCGCGGGATCGTCGGGCGTCGGCCCCGCGCCCTGCGCCCGGGCGGCGTGCGGCCCGAGGGGCGGGATCAGGGCGAGGAGGACGAACAATATGAAGAGGACTCTGCGCGCCACGAGCTGTGTCATCGGGTCACCTCGGCTCACGAGACCGCCCCCGGTCGGGGCGGAGCGTTCCCCCAGAAAGATCTCTTCCTGGCGGTGGTTGCAGACTATACGGCTGATCCCCTCCGGGAGTTTCGGGAGGGCGCCGCGCCTCCGCGGCCGGGGGGCCCGCCGGCGGGATCCGCGCTCGCCCGGTCGTCCGGGGCCGGGGCGAGGTGGCACGCGGCCCGGTGTCCGGGCGCGACCTCCACGAGCGGAGGCTCGATCCTCGCGCAGTCCTCCACCGCCACCGGGCAGCGGGTGTGGAAGCGGCATCCGGGCGGGGGCGCCGCCGGTGACGGGAGCTCCCCCCCCAGGGCCGCCCGCTCCCTCTCCCTTCCGGGATCGGGGATCGGGATCGCCTGCAGGAGAGCCCTAGTATAGGGGTGAACGGGGTTCGCGAAGATCTCCTCGGCCGGCGCGGTCTCGACGATCCGCCCCAGGTACATCACCGCCACCCGGTCGGCGATGCGCTCGACCAGCGCCAGGTCGTGAGCGATGAACAGGTAGGCGATGCCGTACTCCTCCTGGAGGTCGGCCAGGAGGTTGATGACCTGGGCCTGCACCGACACGTCCAGGGCCGAGACCGGCTCGTCGGCGACGATCAGCCGCGGCCGCAGCGCCAGCGCGCGCGCCACGCCGATCCTCTGGCGCTGCCCGCCCGAGAACTCGTGCGGGAAGCGCCGCATCATGTCGGGGCTTAACCCCACCCTGACCAGCAGCGACGCCACCATCTCGTCGCGCTCCCGCCGGCCGGAGCCGACCTTGTGGATGTCGAGCGGCTCGCGCACGACGGTCCCCACCCGCATGCGCGGGTTGAGGGAGCCGTAAGGGTCCTGGAACACGACCTGGATCTGGCGACGCATCCGTCGCATGTCGCGCGGCGGCAGGGCCAGCAGATCGACCGAGTCGAAGTGGATCCGACCCGAGGTGGGCTCGAGCAGCCTCAGGATGCAGCGCCCGGCGGTCGTCTTGCCGCTGCCCGACTCACCCACCAGGGCCAGGGTCTCCCGGGGCGCGATCTCCAGCGAGACGCCGTCCACCGCGCGGACCGCCCCCGAGACGCGCGAGAAGAGGCCGCGGCGGATCGGGAAGTGCTTGACCAGATCGCGCACCCGCAGGAGCGGCGCGGCGGGCCCGCCGCGCGGCGCCGGGATGCCGGAGCGACCGGGCGGCGCCGTCACCGCGGGGCCCCTTGCGGATCGTGGTGCTTGAAGCAGGCGACGGTCCGGCCGCCGCGATCGACCGGCAGCGGGCGCGGCTCGCGCTCGCGGCACTCCGGCATCGCGTCCGGGCACCGCGGGTGGAAAGGGCAGCCGGCCGGCAGCCTCGCCAGCTCGGGCACGCTCCCGTCGATCGCCTTCAGGCGGGCCCTGCGCCCGCCCGGCCCGCCGTCCCCCCGCTCGCCCAGGCGCGGCACCGACCGCAACAGCCCGGCGGTGTACGGGTGCTTCGGGTCCGCGAACAGCTCGCGCACCGGAGCCGTCTCCACGATGCGCCCCGCGTACATCACGGCCACGCGGTTCGCGGTCTCAGCGATCACCCCCAGGTTGTGGCTGATCAGGATCATGGAGAGGCCGAGCTCCTCCTTGAGCCGCTTGAGGAGGTCGAGGATCTCGGCCTGGATGGTGACGTCGAGGGCGGTGGTCGGCTCGTCGGCGACCAGGAGCGACGGCCGGCAGGCCAGCGCCATGGCGATCATCACGCGCTGCCGCAGCCCGCCGGACATCTGGTGCGGGTAGTCACGGACCCGGCGCGCGGCGTCGGGGATCCGGACCATCGCCATCAGGCGGGCCGCCTCCTCGAGCGCCCGCCTCCTGCGCATCATCCGGTGGACGATCAGCCCCTCGGCGATCTGGTAGCCGACGGTGAACACCGGGTTGAGCGCCGTCATCGGCTCCTGGAAGATGAGGGCGATCTCGCGGCCGCGGTAGCGGCGCATCTCCCTCTCCGGGAGCGCGGTCAGCTCCGTGCCTTTGTAGAGGATGCGCCCGGAGACGATCCGGCCGGGCTGCGGCACCAGGCGGAGCAGCGAGATGGCGGTGGCGCTCTTCCCGCACCCGGACTCGCCCACCAGCCCCAGGGTCTCTCCCTCGTCGACGTGGAAGCAGACCCGATCGGCGGCGCGCACCACGCCCTCCGGCGTGGGGAAGTGGATGCAGAGATCGGTCACCTCGAGGAGCCTGGTCACGATCCCCCTCGCCCCCGTGCCGGGCGCGCCCGCCCCGGGCCTCCGGGCGTGCCGGGCGCCTCCGGCGCGCCGGCCTCAGAGCCTGGCCGGGGGCCGATAGGTGCCGAAGACGGCCCGCATCCGGTCGGAGATCTCGCCCAGCGTCGCGCGCGACTCGACCGCCTCCAGGATGCGCGGCAGGAGGTTCTGCGTGCCGCGGGCCGCCGCCTCGAGACGTCCGAGCGCCGCCTCCGAGGCCGCCCGATCGCGCCCCTCCCTGAAGGCGCGCAGCCTCGAGCGCTGCTCCTCCTCCAGACGGGGGTCGATCCTGTGGATCGGGATGGGGGCCGCCCGGCCCTCGTCCGGCTCCGCGAAGCGGCTGACGCCGACGACCACACGTCTGCCCTCCTCCACCTCCCGCTGGTGCCGGTAGGCCGCCTCCTGGATCTCCCGCTGCTGGAAGCCCCGCTCGATGGCGCGCACCGTGCCGCCCATCTCGTCGATGCGGCGCAGGTAATCCATCACCCTCTCCTCGATGGCGGAGGTCAGGGACTCGATGGCGTAGGAGCCGCCGAGGGGGTCGACCGTGTCCGCCACCCCGCTCTCGTACGCCAGGATCTGCTGCGTGCGCAGGGCGATGGTGGCGGCCCTCTCGGTCGGCAGCCCCAGGGCCTCGTCCATGGCGTTGGTATGCAGGCTCTGGGTCCCGCCCAGCACCGCCGCCAGGGCCTGCACCGCGACGCGCGCGATGTTGTTCTCGGGCTGCTGCGCCGTGAGCGTGGAGCCCCCGGTCTGGGCGTGGAAGCGCATCTGCATGGCCCGCTCGCCGGAGACCTCGAACCGCTCCCTCATGACGCGCGCCCAGATCCGGCGCGCCGCGCGGAACTTGGCGATCTCCTCCAGGAAATCGTTGTGGGCGTTGAAGAAGAACGATATCCGCGCGGCGATGTCCTCCACCCGGAGGCCCGCCCCGCGCGCCGCGTCGAGGTAGGCGATGCCGTTGGCGAAGGTGAAGGCCAGCTCCTGCACCGCCGTGGAGCCGGCCTCGCGGATGTGGTAGCCGCTGACGCTGACGGCGTTCCACCTCGGCAGCTCGTCGCGGCAGTAGGCGAACAGGTCCGTGGCGATCCGCAGCGACGCCTGCGGCGGGTAGATGTAGGTCCCCCGCGCCACGTACTCCTTGAGCACGTCGTTCTGCACCGTCCCCGCGAGCGACGCGAGCGGGATGCCGCGGGACCGGGCCACGGCCACGTACAGAGCCAGAAGGGTCGCCGCGGTGGCGTTGATCGTCATCGAGGTCGAGACGCGATCGAGCGGGAGATCCTCCAAGAGCCGCTGCATGTCGTCGATCGAGTCGATCGCAACGCCGACCCGTCCCACCTCGCCGCCGGCCGCGGCGTGGTCCGAGTCGTACCCCATCTGCGTCGGCAGGTCGAAGGCGATCGACAGGCCGGTCTGGCCCCGGCCCAGCAGATAGCGCAGCCGGCGGTTGGTCTCGCGGGCGTCCCCGAACCCCGAGTACTGCCGCATGGTCCAGAGGCGGCTGCGGTACATGGTCGGGTGCACGCCGCGGGTGAACGGGTACTGGCCGGGAAACCCCAGGCTGGAGGCGTAGTCGATGCCCTCGGTGTCCAGGGGCGTGTACAGGCGCTCGACCGGGATCCCGGAGGGGAGCCGGAAATCGTCGCGCCGCTCGGGCAGGCGCTCCACCGCCCCGCGCACCGGCCCCTCCGCCCACGCCTGCAGCCGCTCCCTGAGGGCGCGTCCCTTCGGCTTGCTCACGCCAAAGAAACTACCACAGGCCGGGATCGGGCACGGAGTGAAAAGCCGCCGACGGCCCGCCGCGCCTCACGGGCAGGCCGGGGCCAGCCGGATCTTCCCGTCGCTCGTCCTGCCGAGCGGGTCGAGGGCGCCGGCGGCCCGGCTGCTGTGCCCGACCAGGTAGTAGAAGATCTGCTCCGGCTGCGGCACCTCGGCGTCCGCCGCCGATACGGTCGACCCGGCCGCCTGCTGCGGCAGGTCGGGCTGCAGGCAGCCGAGGGTCGCGAGATCGGGGTCGCCGTTCAGCTCGGCGATGAGGCCTCGGAACAGGTCGTACCCGTCGACCGAGCTCGGCTGGGGACGCGCCTCCCAGGAGAGCAGCACCCCGACGCCCGCCGTGTGGACCGCGGCCACCGTGATGTCCTGACCGTCCCCCGTGTAGACCCGGCCCGTGGCCAGCGCGCCCGTCGAGCCGGTGCACTGGAACTCGGCGCTGCAGCGCACCAGGACGCGGTACGAGGCGTCGCTGAGGGGCGCGTCGAGGAAGGTGTTGTTGGTCGTCCAGTCCCGCACCACCTCGCCGTCCCGCTCGAACCGGAACTGTGCCACGCCGCCGACGCACCCGCCCGGCAGGCTCGACCCGGACGCGTCGAGGGCGATCCGCTCGCCGCGCTCGATGATGCCGTCGCCGTTGCTGTCCCGGATGATGAGGGACGCGCTGGTCCCCTGGTCGCCGAGGGTCGGGTCGCAGGTCGCGGGGCAGTCGCCCGGCAGCGGCGGCTTGTCGTCGGCCGCCGGCGTCAGCTGGGTGTCGATCGCCCCGGTGAGGCTGATCTCGTCCACCCACCACCCGTCGTCCGACTGCAGATTGTCCCAGCCGCTGCCGAACTCCTGGTAGGAGGAGGAGCAGCAGTCGAACTCCCACGACTCGGCGATCCAGCGGATGCGGACCCTCTGCCCCAGGAACCCTGAGAGGTCGAACTTGGTCTGCACCCAGTTGCCGTCGCCGGTCTGCCCCGCCAGCCCGGGCCCCTCGCACTGCATGACGGTGGACCGGTCGAACTGCCAGCCGCAGTTCGACCAGATGCCCTGCGGCCAGCACATCGTCTCGTGCACCCCGCGCGGCGACGGCGGCGCCGAGCCGGTGTCGGTCGGGGTGAGGATGCAGTAGGTGATCGAGGTGCCGAAGGCGCTCCAGACCTCCGGGATGTGGTCGTACACGTTCTCGAACGGGACCAGCTTCTCCCAGAACCCCCAGTCCTCGGTCGCCGGGTCCGGGTTCTGGTCGATCTGGATCTGGACGTCGCCGAAGTCGACCGCCTGGCCGTCCGGCAGGTTGAAGGTGTTGTTGCTCATCATGCTGGCGATGTGGAAGAACGAGAGCTGCAGGTCCCCCTCCTCCGGGAACAGCGCCAGGTTGATCGGGTTCGACAGGAAGGCGGCCAGCTGTCGAAACCTCGTCGTGTCGGCCAGCCGGTTCGCCTGGTCGAGGTGATGCCCCCAGTGCAGCGAGTTCTGGCCGGCGAAGGCCAGCTCGCCCGCGATCGGCGTCACGAACAGGGTGCCGTTCGGGCACGTTCCGGGCGGACAGTGGATGTGCCAGGCCATGTCGTTGTCGGGATCGATGACGCAGCCGGGGTCCTCCGGCGGGACGTTGAAGCCGCCGCACCCGATCCCGGCCAGCGCGGCTCCGACCCCGCCGGCCGCGGTGCTGACGGTCACCCCTAAAGTGTCGTTGAGGACGTTGGGGGTGCCGATCGGCTGCTCGGCGATGGTGATCACGCCGTCGCCGTCCCGGTCGGTGTCGAAGTTCTCGAACCACAGCCCGTCGTCCGCCGTCCCCGGGAGCCCGTCGGGGCCCGGAATCTTCACCTGCGCCGCCCCGCCCGCGAGGTCGAGGTCGGCGAGGACGCGCACCGCCACCTCGGCCTCCGTCCCGAGGACCTGCGACGAGGTCAGCGTCAGCACCATGTCGATCGCGGCGGGGTCGGACCCGGAGGCGCTCTGCATCGCGGGGCTGGTCACCACCTCGAAGTAGTCCCCCGTGTCGTCCGCGGTGCCGGCCGTGGCGTCGGGGCCGAACGACCCGAGCGTCTTCACCTCCCCGTCGGCGAAGGCCGGGAGCGAGATCGACGGTTTGGTGATGCAGACCACGTCCGGGTCGCTGGTGTTCAGGTTGAGGGTGACGTTGGTCAGATCGAAGCCGGTGGCGTTCTGGACGGTCAGGTAGATGCGCGCCGTCTCCCCGCTGTCCGGGAAGATGTCCCGGTCGCCGTCGATGTCCCCCGCCTGGACCTGCCGCACGACCAGGCGGCCGAGCGGCAGGACGCGGCAGGAGGCGGCCAGAGTGAAGCTGGCGATGTCGTCGGGCACGCCGCTGTTGTCGTCGTCCCATGAGCCAACCGGGTCGCACTCGTCCCCCAGGGCGTCGAGGTCCGAGTCCCGCTGGCGGGTGGTCCCGGCGAGCACCGCCGGGTTGAAGGTGTTCGGACAGTTGTCGAGGAAGTCGGGCACCAGATCCACGTCTCCGTCGTCGTCCTGCTCCGAGCAGACGCCGGTGTTGACCACGCCGGCCCGCGAGCAGATCTCCTGGGAGATGTTGATGCAGAGGTTCCCCGGCCCGGAGCACTGGTTGTCGGCGGTGCAGATGGTGCCCGGCGTCTCGCTGCAGGTGCCGGTCAGCGGGCAGTCGACCTCGCTCGTGCAGACGATATCGCTGGACCGGCTGCACGAGCCGGTCGCGAGATCGGCGACCTGCGCCCCCTCGCAGTCGCCGTCGCACGCGTCGCCGATCCCGTCCTGGTCCAGGTCGGTCTGGGCGGGGTTGGGCGTCCGGACGCAGTTGTCGTTCCGGTCCTGGACGCCGTCGCCGTCGCGGTCGGACGTCTGGTTGCAGGCCAGACCCCGGGTGCTGGTGCCGCCTCCCGGGACCTGCAGCGGATTGTGGACGTCCGGGCAGTTGTCCTTCGCGTTCCCCACGCCGTCGAAGTCGATGTCGTCGAGGTCGCAGGCGTCCCCCACGCCGTCCGCGTCCGAGTCGATCTGCCCCGGGTTGGCGGCTCCGGGGCAGTTGTCGCAGAAGTCCCCCAGGCCGTCGGCGTCGGCGTCGGGCTGCGCCGGGTCGAACACCTGAGGACAGACGTCGGACGCCGCCGCCACGCCGTCCCCGTCCAGGTTGTCGAACCCCGACTCGCCGAACTGGCCGTCGGCGTCCCCGTCGCACAGCGGGTCCACGTAATAGACCGTGACCGTCTGGTCGGTCGCGGGGGTGATGAACAGCGTCCCCGGGTTGTCGAACTGGGACGTCACCGTGATGGTGCCGCGGAACAGGCCCGGCTCGACCTCCTGCAGCGGAAAGCTCTTCACGGGCACGTTGACGCTGGCCGCGCCGGTGGTGATGACGGTCCCGTCGCTCTCGGTGGTCGCGAGGACCTGCACCGTCCCGGCGCCGGCGACCTTGGGGTCGTGGACGGTCACGCGGATGGCCTCGTCGCACTCGTACAGGTTGGTCCGGTCGACCGTGAGCGTGGCGCACTGCTGGCCCGCCGCCTCGCCCGGCTGGCCGAACCTCTGGCAGGCCGGGGTGTGCGGCGGGGCGAAGTCGGCCTCATCCACCGGGTGCAGCTCGTCCCACTCGAGCACCGGGTCGTCGATGGCGACGCCGTAGTCGCTCAGCAGGCTGGCGCTCTCGATGGAGAAGAACCCGATGCCGATCTGCCAGCGGTTGCCGGCGCGTCCGGGGTTGAAGAACTGGATCAGCTCGAAGGCCCCCGGACCGGTGTGGAACAGGCTGAACCCGTCCTGATAGGTCACCAGCGACAGGTCGAAGTTGCGCGTCGGGCCGGCCGCGCGATCGTCGAGCGGGCGCCCGTCCTCCGCCAGCGGCAGCGGCGCGCCCGAGGGGGGAAACGGCAGCAGGTCGGGCAGCGCGGTCGGGATCGGGCTGCTGCTGTTGACGTTGTTGTTCGACGTGAATCCGCTGAACCCGGTCTCGTCGCCGCTCACTTGGCCGGCCGCGGTCACCGACCCGTCGGGGTCGACCAGGTCCCCGAAGGTGCGCTGCCGCGTCTCGCCCAGGTTGCGCGGGTCGACACCGTAATAGTACGTGTTGAAGCGGGCCACCGTGTAGTAGATGCCCCCGAAGCGCGGGTAGAAGAACTGGCAGAGCAGGCAGTTCCGCTCGTCCTCGTCGATGTCCGAGTCGAAATTGAGGAACCCGCCGGCCCACTCGTCCTGCGTCTGGTGGTTCATGTTGAGGGCGAGGCGCTGGAACTCGACCTCGTACGGGAAGCCGCGCTCGTCCGGCAGCTGGTGCACCTTGGCGATGATCGGGGAGTGCAGGACGTCCAGGATCCTCTCCACGTGCACCGGCGTGGCCGGGTTGAACGGCAGGATGTGGTTGTCGCACCCGGTCGACGAGGGCCCCGGCGTGGCCGGGTCGCCGTCGCCGGTGTGCCAGATGCCGGCGCCGCCGTTCTGGAACAGCGAGGACGGATCGGCGTCCGGCCGCGCCGTCTGGAAGCCGCACAGGCCGGCCGTCCGGTACTCCCAGGTGACCGAGGAGGTCGCCGCCCCGGGCTCGCTGACCGGGTGGCGCAGGGCCAGAAACCCGCCGTCGTTGGAGTCGAACGTGAACGGCACCCTGTCGGCGGGCGACGGTCCGCCCGGGCCCGCGAGGATGCCGCCGTCGAGCTGCGCGTTGGGGATGATGTCCTCGCCCGCGTCGAGCGCTCCGTTGCCGTTCAGGTCCTCCCCCAGGACGTTGCGGACGACCCCTCCGTCCGAGAAGAACAGCGTCGAGAAGGTGATGTCCTCGTCCGGCAGCGCCACGCCCGTGAACGGGTCGACCGTGTCGCGGGCGTCGATCTGCAGGTTGCGGTTCAGATCGCGCACCTCGCGCCCGCCCGCGGGGAAATCGGTCGAGTAGTGCAGCACCTCGAGATCGGCGTTCAGGGCGTGGGTGAACGAGAAGCTCTGCCGGCCGAGGTCCTTCGACCGCAGGGTGGAGTCCAGGGTCAGGGTCAGCGTCACCCGACGGTCGGCCACCGGGAGGGCGTTGACGACGGCCTCGTCGACGTGCAGCGCGAAGCTGATCGCCGTCGGCTGCCCGCCGGGCAGCCGCCCGATCCCCTTCGGGGAGTCGAGGACGCGGACGGCGGCCGCGCCCGGACCGGACGGGGCCAGCTCCGCCGTCACCTGGGTGAAATCATCGCCCCGGTTCCGGTTCAGGACCGCGATGCTGTAGGTCAGGTTCTCGCCGGCGTCGGGGAACTGATCGCGATCGCACCCGCCGGAGAAGACCGCCGACGCGTCGGTCCGGGTGGCCAGAGCCAGGAACCCCGCCGCCAGCTCCGGGTCGCAGCGGACCGTGGCGGTGGCCTGCCCCGCGATCGGAGAGTCGGCGTAGTCAACGATGACGAACTGTCCGGTGTCGGCCTCCAGGAGGCCGTTGTCGGGCACCGCGATCGGCGAGGCGAGCCTCACGGGAACCTCGGCGGAGAGGAACGCCCCGCTTCCGGGCGGCGTCTCGGTGAACGTGAAGCCGCGCTCGACGTCGAGGATGGTCCCGGCGGAGTCCTGCACGGTCAGGGTGACGGCCGCCTCGACGCTCGCGAGGTCGGCATCGGGATCCAGGATCCGCACCTCCAGGTCGTCCGCGCAGCCGTAGGAGCCCCTGTTGAGGCGGACGCGGCTCTGCGGCAGCAGGTGATCGGTCCCGCCCCACGTCTGCGAGCCGACGCCGAACACCGGCCCGGCGATCACCAGGGCGTACGGCTGCCCGCCGGCGTCCAGCAGCCCGTCCCCGTCCAGGTCCTCCCCGGCGTCGAGCCGGAAGTTGCCGTTCAGGTCCTCCGGAGCACCGTCGAGGGCCACGATCACGCCGGGCAGGGCCCCACCGCTCCCGTGCTTGACCCGCACCCTCCAGGTGCCGACGAACAGCTGCGAGTCCTCCGGGCTGCCGTCGCCGTCCGGGTCGGCGGACAGGTGAATCGCCTCCACGGGGTTGCGCGCATCGGCCAGATCCGCCCCGACGCTGCTGCGGCCCTGCGACCACTGACCGATCGGGATCGGCCCCGACATGTAGACGTTGCCGTCATACAGCACGTTGTCGTCGGTCGTCAGCAGATCGTTGTCCGGGCCGGGCGACTCCAGCTCCAGGTCGAGGTCGTTGATCAGCGCCCCCGCGCCGAGCGCCTGGTCCGGCGGGTCCGGCCAGGCGAGGGCGACGCGCAGGGTCCCCGTGGCGACGACCTCGGCGCCGTCGGTCCGCACCGTGGCGGCGGCGGAGCGCACCGTGAAGGTGTGCTCGACCTCGGTCCGCGCCGCGTTGTCGATCGGGGGCTCGCCGGTCCCGATCTCGTCGAAGACGAGCAGGCCGGGGACCGGGAACTCCACCGTGTCCGGGGCCCCCACCCCGGCCGCCGGCGGCCAGTTCGGGATCGGCAGGACGTTGCTCAGCTGGACGCGGCCGTACCCCTGCTCGTTGTTGCCGATCACGCCGACCGGGCTGCCGGCCACACTGCCCAGGTTGAGCGAGCGGGACTGGGCCAGCACGCGGTCGGAGTCGGACGGGAACCCGGTCGAGCCGATCTGCTCGAGGAAGTTGGCGCTGGCCACGAGGGCCGCCTTGACCAGGGCCCCGGAGACGTTGGGCATCCGGTTCGCCGGCTCGCGGTCCGCGGTCGGGTAGAACCCCTGCGCGAAGTAATCGCGCACTAGGGCGCCGGCGCCGGTGGCGTAGGCGGCGGAGAACGACGTCCCGAAGTTGAGCTCGTCCAGCTCGCTGTCCACCGGCGGGCTGTTGTCGTTGTCCCGGCTGCGGAACACCGCCACGCCGCCGGTGAGCGGGACGCCGAAGACGCCGTTGAAGTCCTCGCCGGCCGACATGACGATCGGCGCCGTGCGGAGCGAAAAGGGGGTCGCGGGGCCGCGCGACGACCAGGCGGACGGGATCTCCTCCTCGTTGAAGTCGCCGGCGAAGGTCTGCATGTCCATCCGGTGGCTGCCGACCGAGACGACGTTCTTGGCGGTGGCCGGCGGCGGGATCTGCAGCCCCGAGGGCTCGTTCGGGTCGTTGTCCAGAGCCGTCCCGTTGAACAGATCGGGGTAGCGCCGCTGCCCGGGGACCGAGGGATTCGCCCCGTGGCTGCCGACGGGGGAGAACACCATGTAGTCACGATTGTTGACCAGGAAGGCGTCGATCAACGAGGCCTCGATCGAGTAGGTCCCGTTCTGCGGGTTCTCCAGGAGGTTGTCGAAGTTCGGGATGCCGAACGGCATGACGTGCAGGTGGACGTTGTCGCCGGCGTCACGGGCGGCGCGCATCCGCGCCAGCACGTTTCCGGGAGTGATGTTCCCTCCCCTCTCGATGAACTCGTCGAAGGTGCAGCGCGAGGGGGAGCCCGCGTCCTGCATGATGATGCGGGCCCCCCGCGCGACCCCGTCCATGTTGATCCCGGTGATCGCCGGCAGGCCGATCAGGACGGTCTTCTCGGCGACCACGCCGAGACCCGTGGGCCAGGCCGCGATGGCGCCCGCCACCACGTTCCCGTGGGTGCCGGCGCCGGAGAGCAGCGCGTCGCAGGTCGACCCGTCGTCCGCGACGAACTGGATGGCGTGGACCTTGCGATGCCGGGGGCCGACCGGAAACCCCAGGGTCTCCGTCTGGGTCGCGGTCTGCGAGAACTGGACCGAGTCGAGGCTGAGGCCGTTGTCGAGCACCGCGACGATCTGCGGGGGGACGGCGTCGCTGCCGTCGTTGATCCGCTGCCCGTCGCCGTTGGTATCGATCCCGCCCCCGTCGATGCCGATGTCGTGGTACGGTCGCGCCCCGAAGGTGTCCTCGACGCTGCCGGTCATCAACAGGCTCGGCCCCTCCGCGTTGTAGAGCAGCCACTCGGAGACCTCCTGGATCGCCTGCACCGCATCGATCCGGGCCAGATCGGCGACCCGCTCGGCGGGGACGCGCACCTGGAGCATCGATCCGTCCCCGGAGAAGTCCGAGACGGCCTCCTCCCCGACCACCGCGGCCACCCGCCGGCGCATCTCGTCCCGCTCCCGCGCCGCTACCCCCGGCCAACCGGACAGCAGCAGGTCGAGCGTGCGGCGCCGCGCCCGGCCCGCCTCCATCATCGGCGTCCGGCCGAGCGTCCGGTCGATCTTGAACGCGGGGTGGTAGGGGATCATGCCCTGGACGAACGGCAGCTCCGCGACGCGCTCCAGCTGCTCGCGGGTGACGGAGCGGACGATGAAGGCCCGCTCCGGGAGCACGCCGACCACCCGCCCGGCGGCCGACAGCTCGCGCCGCAGCCCCGCCGCGCCGAGCGCGGCGACCGCGTCCTCCGAGACCTGGACGATGTTCGTGCCCCGCGCCAGAGCGCCGCGGCCGGCGCGCCTCAGAGCCGGCCTGCGCCGGAGGCCCGGAGGCAGGGCCTCGACGAGGTCCGGATCCCGCGGGTCAACGGGGCCGAGTTGGGTCAGGACGCGCCCGCGCGCGTCTCCGGGCGGGCCGAAGGATGGGGACCGATCGCCGAAGGGCGACAGCCCCTCGGGGCGCGGGTGCCCGAACGGCAGCCGCGTGCGCTGCCAGTAGAGATAGGAGGAGTCCGGGCCGAACCGATCGATCTCCGCGACGCGCCGCCTGAGGGTCGGGCCGGGGCGCGACCGGTCGGAAGCGGCGTCCCGGCCGGCGAGCGCCGCGGCGAAGCCGGCGATCAGGGCGGCGACGAGAGCGAGCGACGTGGATGCTGCGACTATCAGAGACCTGAGGCGAGGGGCCCTCCTCGGCATCGAATCCTCCAGACGAAGACATGAGCCCCCGCCCGTACCATCCCGGTTGGACGGCCCGGGGGCGGAAACCTTCCTGATGCCGTCACAACGACCAGCATCCATTTTTGCCTCCAGATACGGCCAACCCCCTGAGTTGTCAACGAGTTTCTGGAAGCGACGCGGCGCGAATCGGCCGTTTTCCGGACCTTCCGGAGAAACGATGATGGCGCCGGCCATCTCAAGGCCGGGCCCGGCGATATCGGATATGTCATCGCCGCCCCAACAGGCGGCGCTCCGGCCTGCATTGCGCCCCCGAACGGCTTTCCGGTAACATGCCCGGAGTCATGTTCAGGACCGTCGACCTAAGCGACGAGGGGGTCCTCCTTCTCGACCAGCGGCGGCTCCCGACGGAGGAGGTCTATCTCACCTTGCGCACGCCGGAGGAAGTGGCGCACGCGATCCGCGACATGGCCGTCCGCGGGGCGCCGGCCATCGGCGTCGCCGCAGCGATGGGGATCGCCCTCGGCTGGACGCGGGGGAGCGGGGCGGCCCCGACGGACCCGGTCGCCCGCTTCGAGGCGCTCGAGCGCCTGTTCGCCTCGACCCGGCCGACGGCCCGCAACCTCTTCTGGGCGATCGACAGGATGCGTCGCGCCTTCGACCGGCACCGCGACGATCCGCGCGACGCGATCGCCGCGGCCCTGAAGGGCGAGGCGCTCCGCATCCGGGAGGAGGACATCGAGGACAACCGCCGGATGGGCAAGCTGGGAGCCGAGCTGCTGCCGCAACGGTGCCGCGTGCTCACGCACTGCAACGCCGGGGCGCTCGCGACCGCCGGATACGGGACGGCGCTCGGGGTGCTGCGCGCGGCGGCGGAGGCCGGCAAGAGCGTGGCCGTGTATGCCGGCGAGACGCGCCCCTTCCTCCAGGGCGCGCGGCTGACCGCCTGGGAGCTGCAGCGCGACGGCATCCCGGTGACCGTGCTCGGCGACGGCATGGCGGGCCACCTGTTCCGGAAGGGCTCGGTCGATCTGTGCATCGTCGGGGCGGACCGCATCGCCCGCAACGGCGACGTGGCCAACAAGATCGGCACCTACACCCTGGCGGTGCTGGCCGGCGCGCACCGCGTGCCGTTCTACGTGGCGGCCCCCACCTCGACGATCGACCTCGGCCTGTCCACCGGGGACGGGATACCGATCGAGCAGCGCGGCCCCTCGGAGCTGACCCACTTCGCCGGCCGGAGGATCGTCCCGGAGGGCGTCCCGGTCCTGCACCCGGCCTTCGACGTGACGCCCGCCCGCCTGGTGACCGCCATCATCACCGAGCGCGGCGTGGCCCGCGCCCCCTTCGAGGAGAGCCTCCCCGCGCTGTGCGGCGTCGCGCCGGACCGCGCGCCCGCCGGACGCTGAAGCGCACCGCCGTCATGGGCGACCCCGTCATCCTGGGCATCGAGACCTCCTGCGACGAGACGGCCGCGGCCGGCGTCCGGGGGCGCGCCATCCGGAGCAGCGTGGTGGCCTCCCAGATCGACGTGCATCGCGAGTTCGGCGGGGTCGTCCCGGAGCTGGCGTCGCGCCACCATCTCGAGAGGATCGACCTGGTGATCGACCTGGCGCTGCGCCGCGCCTCGGTGCGCCTCGCGGACCTCGACGCGGTGGCGGTGACCTACGGGCCGGGGCTCGTCGGGTCGCTGCTGGTGGGCCTGCAGGCGGCCAAGGCGATCGCCTACGTCCGATCGATCCCCCTCGTCGCGGTGAACCATCTGGAGGGACACCTCCGATCGGTCTGGCTCGAGCACGGGGACGTGCCGACCCCCGCCGTGAGCCTGATCGCCTCCGGCGGCCACACCTCGCTGCACCTGTCGCCCGACGAGGACACGATCGTGCGCCTGGCGCGGACCCGGGACGACGCGGCGGGCGAGGCGTTCGACAAGGTCGCGAAGCTGCTGGGGCTCGGGTACCCGGGCGGACCGGCGGTCGACCGGCTGGCCCCGAGCGGGGACGCCTCGGCGGTCCGCCTGTCGCCCCCTAGGATGAGCGACGGCAGCCTGGACTTCTCGTTCAGCGGCTTCAAGACCGCGGTCCTGCGCCACGTGCAGGCTCACGGCCTCGCGCGCCCCTACCCGGCCGGCGATCCGGGCCGGCCGACGCGCGACCTGCTGGCCTCCTTTCAGGCCTCGGTGGTCGACTTCATGGTGCGCCGGGTGACGACCGTGGCCCGGAGGGAGAGGGTGCGGTCGATCTGCCTGTCGGGCGGCGTCGCCTGCAACACCCTCCTGCGCGCCCGGCTCGCCCAGGCGGCCCGCAAGCTCGGCGTCTTGTCCTTCGCGGTCGGCCCGCATCTGGCGGCCGACAACGCCGCGATGATCGGCTTCGTCGGCGCGCGGAAGCTCGTCCGCGGCGAGACCTCCGGGATGGACCAGAACGCCGACCCGAACCTGGAGCTCTGAGCGCGCGCCATGGATGCGAAGCGGATCCGCAACTTCTGCATCATCGCCCACATCGACCACGGCAAGACGACCCTCTCCGACCGCTTCCTGGAGCTGACGGACGCCCTCTCCGCCCGGGAGATGGACGAGCAGGTGCTCGACGACATGGACCTGGAGCGCGAGCGCGGCATCACCATCAGGTCGCACGCCGTGGCGCTTGACTACCGCGCGCGGGACGGCCACGTCTACCGGCTCAACCTCCTCGACACCCCGGGCCACGTCGACTTCGCCTACGAGGTCTCCCGCTCGCTGTCGGCCTGCGAGGGAGCGCTGCTGGTGATCGACGCCACCCAGGGGGTGGAGGCGCAGACCCTGGCGAACTCGTACATGGCGGCCGACCAGCGGCTGACCCTGATCCCCGTGATCAACAAGATCGACCTCCCCTCCGCCGACCCGGAGCGCATCCGCGAGCAGATCGAGAACATCATCGGCATCTCGGCCGAGGGCGCCCTGCTGTGCTCGGCCAAGGAGGGGACCGGGGTGCGGGAGATCCTGGAGGCGCTGGTGCGCGAGGTGCCGCCGCCCGGCGGCCGGCCGGGGGCGCCGCTCAAGGCGCTCATCTTCGACTCCTGGTTCGACCCCTACCGCGGGGTGGTCATGCTGGCGCGCGTGATCGACGGCGCCCTGCGACGCCGGACGCGGATCAGCCTGATGGCGACGGGACGCGAGTACGAGGTCGAGGAGATCGGCATCCTGCGCCCGAAGCGGACCCCCGTGCAGAGCCTGTCGGTGGGGGAGGTCGGTTACGTGATGGCCAACATCAAGAACGCCGCGGAGGTGAAGATCGGGGACACCATCACCGAGCCCGGCGACCCGACGCCGGATCCGTTCCCGGGGCTGCGGGAGATGCGGCCGATGGTGTTCGCGGGGCTGTTCCCGACCGGCGACACCTCCTACGACGCCCTGCGCGACTCCCTCGACAAGCTGCGCCTCAACGACTCGTCGTTCACGGTCGAGCCGGAGACCTCCGAGGCTCTCGGGTTCGGGTACCGCTGCGGATTCCTGGGGCTGCTCCACATGGAGATCGTGCAGCAGCGCCTGGAGAGGCACTTCAACCTGTCGCTCATCACCACCGCGCCCTCGGTCCGCTACCGCGTCACCACCACCGACGGCGAGGTCCTGGAGGTCAGCAACCCGGCCAGGCTGCCGCCGCCGCAGAAGATCGCCGCCTGGGAGGAGCCGGTGATCACCGCCCTGATGCTGACCCCGCCCGAGTTCGTCGGCGGGATCCTGGCGCTGTGCCAGGACAGGCGCGGGGTGCAGAAGGAGCTGAAGTACGTGACGCCCGGCCGCGTCCTGATCACCTACGAGCTGCCGCTCAGCGAGGTCGTGGTCGATTTCTACGACCGGCTCAAGACCCTGACCCGCGGCTACGCCTCGCTCGACTACCACCACAGCGGCTGGTGGCGGTCGCCGATGGTGAAGCTCGACATCCTGGTGAACGGCGAGCCGGTCGACGCTCTGTCGGTGATCATCCACCGCGAGCGCGCCGCCCAGAAGGGGCGCGGCCTGGCCCGCAAGCTGCGCCAGTCGATCCCGCGCCAGCTCTTCGAGGTGGCGATCCAGGCGGCCATCGGGGGCAAGGTCATCGCCCGCGAGAACGTAGCCGCCCTGCGCAAGAACGTCCTCGCCAAGTGCTACGGGGGCGACGTCACCCGCAAGCGCAAGCTGCTGGAGAAGCAGCGGGAGGGCAAGAAGCGGATGAAGAAGGTCGGTCGGGTCGACATCCCCCAGGAGGCCTTCCTCGCGCTGCTGAAAGTGGAGTGATGCGGGCGCGGGGGCCGGCCCTCGCGCGCTGCGGCGGCGCGGGTCGGGCGGGGGATCGACGCCGGGGCCCCATCGATGGATAATATCGATGGATCAGAACGACACGGCTGGAGGAGAGCCCGATCCGGTGCGCTCGCATCGACGTCCCAGGCGTTTTCTGTTCGAGTACGCGCAGGCGGCGGCCATCGCGCTGATCTTCGCCCTGTTCGCCCGGACCTTCCTGGTCCAGGCCTTCCGCATCCCGAGCCAGTCGATGGAGGACTCCCTCCTGGTCGGGGACCACATCCTGGTGAACAAGTTCACGCTGGCGCCGCTCGCCTCCCCCCTCGAGCGCGCCGTCCTCCCGCTCGCCCCGATCCGGCGGGGAGACGTGGTGGTCTTCCGGCCGCCGCACGATCCGGAGCAGGACTACATCAAGCGGGTCATCGGGCTCCCGGGGGAGACGATCGAGATCATCAACGACGTCGTCTACGTGAGGGAGCCCGGGCGGGCGGGCTACACCGCCCTGCTCGAGCCGTACGTCGTCCACAAGGAGCCGGGCGCGGTCCCGGCCGAGCTGAGGGACTTCGGGACGGTGGAGATCCCCGAGGGCGAGTACTTCGTGATGGGCGACAACCGCGACAACAGCCTGGACAGCCGCGACTGGGGGACCGTCCCCAGGAGGACGATCATCGGGCGGGCGTTGCTGGTCTACTGGTCGTTCGACGGGAGCGCCGCGGCCGGGGCGCGCGCCGCGCCGCGCGACGAGCGCAGCGCCGTCGGGCGACTCCTGTACGGGGCCACCGCGGTGTTCCGCGGCACCCGCTGGAACCGATCGGGGATGCCGATCCGCTGACCCCGGGCGGGCGGCGCGCGCCGCGCCCCCGCCGCTTACCAAACCGTACCCGGCTCCTTGACCGCCCTCCGCCCGCTTCCTATATTGAGCCGGGACCGACACTGTGGAGCGGAGGAGCGGAGGCGGATGGCGATCGCCGGCAGGCACGAGAGAGGAGAGGGGCGGTTCGGGGCGTTCGTCGGACTGATGGTCCTGGCGCTGACCGTCTACCTCGGCTTCAAGGTCGTCCCGGTGATGGTGCGGGCGTACGAGTTCCGGGACTATCTCGAGGAACAGGCCCGCTTCGCGGCGCTGCGCGGCAAGGAGGAGGAGGTCCGCAAGCGGATCCTCAGGAAGGCCGAGGATCTCGATCTCCCCGTCCGCGGCAGGGACGTCCGGCTGCACCGGGGCAACGGGCGCTACGACATCAAGGTCCGCTACACCGTCCCGATCGAGACCCCCCTCTACACCTACCGCTGGGACTTCAACGAGGCGCAGAGCGCCCCGCTGTTCTGACCCGCCCTTCAGCCAAGAAGCGACCGCATCGTGGGCTGGGCCCGCACGTAGCGCGCGTGCACGTCCACGTACACCTCGCGGTAGAGGGAATCGACCGCCTCCGGGGGCGGGAACTTCCTCGAGAAACCGGGGCTGGCCGGGTCGAGGGCCAGCTCGGCGGCCCTGAGGAAGTGGGCGAGCAGCGTCCTCGGGTCCTCGTCCCCGACCGAGATCCGGATGGTCGTGGCGCAGATGCCGGCCTCGCGCAGCGCCTCCTCCGAGAGCTCGGAGTGGCTGGTCAGGGCGGGGCAGAGGATCACGGTGTTCATCTGGCCCAGGCTCACCTGCAGGCCGAAGGCGGGCTCCAGGCAGTCGAAGAAGCGCTTGAAGGGCGCGCCGGTGAACGGCGACCCCCGGCCGCCGGGGCCCTCCAGGTCGATGGTGAACAGGGGCGCGGGCAGGCCCAGAAACATGAGCCGCTCGCGCAGGCCGTAGTTCTCGTTCCCCCCCACGGCCGAGCAGTGGACGTTGATGCCGGGATGGCGGGCCAGGAGGCGCGCCAGGACGATGGTGTTGATGCACTTCCTCAGCATGCGCAGCTCGAGAGTGCGCATCCCGTGGATGACCTCGAAGGCCTTGTCCGCGTCGAGGAACGCGCCCTTGACGTAGTACACGTTCCAGAACAGGGTCTCGTCCCAGGAGTAGGTCCGCTCGCGCCCGTCGGGGCCGGGGGCGGTGATCGACTCGTGCTTGGGGATGAACATCCGCTCGTTGCGCCCGATCACCACGCCGGCGGTGGCCGTCCCCATGCCGACCAGGTCCTTGGTGTAGGAGTGGATGACGAAGTCGGGCCGCTCCATCGGATCCTCGCGGCGGAGGACGGGCTGGAGAACGGGGGTGCCGACCGTGGAGTCGCAGATGACGGTGAGGCCCTCGGCGTGGGCGGCGCGGCAGATCCCGGGGACGTCCAGGACGTAACCGTGCGGGTTGCAGGGCGACTCCAGGTAGACGTAGATCTGGCGGCCGCGCGCCAGCCGGTCGCGGAGCTCGCTCCGGGTCCCGGCGAGGGCCTCCCGAAACGCCTCGGCGGTGAACCCGTCGAACCACCGGACGGCGGTGTCCAGGTTGGCGCGCTTGCCGTACCAGTCGTGGAGCAGCTGATACGACCCCCCGTAGACGTTGCGGCTGCTGATCACCACGTCCCGGTACCCGACCAAGTGGCTCAGGATCGCGTCGATCGCGGCCATGCCCGAGTTGAAGTTCCAGGCGAAGTACTCCGACGCCAGCGGCCCGGCCTCGATGTCGACGATGTAGTTCGCCAGGCACACCGCGGTCGGGTTCATGAGCCGGGAGTAGATCTCGTGCAGGAGCTCCTTCCCCTGGAAGGCGTCGTCGATCCACTCGGTGCAGGCGTACAGGTAGGTGGCGGTCCGGGTGAGCACGGGCGTCGCGCTGAAGATGGCCGTCACGTTGTCGAAGATCGGGTACGGTCCTTTGGCCGAGCGCGCCGACTGCTGCTCGACCAGGGACTGGTAGCAGCGGCGCAGCGGGTTCTGGAGCGTGTCCAGCATCTTGGCGAGCTGGAAACACAGGAACCGCTTGGCGTTGAAATAGGCGATGCGGTCGCCGCGATCGAGCCGGGCGAGCGCCTTCACGGTCTCCGACCACAGGTGATGGAGGCCGGCGTTCGCGAGGTAAACGTGTTCCAGGATGTCCGCCAGCCTGCGGCCAATCGGGCCGTGCGGGTCGATGCCGAAGTGCTGCAGCTGCTCGCGCGCCAGCTCCGGAACCGACGAGGCCCGGGTCGTCTTCCTGAGGGGGCTGAGCTGCTTGGCGAGGTCGAAGTCACCCGTCGGGGTGCGGCCGCGGCTGCGCTGCGCCATCCGTTGCTGCCCTCCGAATCGGGGAGCGCGGCCGGTCTCAGTCGCCGTTGAGCCTGGCGGCCATCGCGCTGAGCGCCTCCTCGCGCAGCCTCTCGGAGCCGACCTCGAGCCCGCGCACGCGCTCGCGCGCCCTTGCGGCGCGCGCGGCGTCCTCGAGGCCGGGGAGGTTGATGCGCACGTTCATCACCGCGCTCCTCAGCCCGCCGTAGGCGAACAGGGCGGCGCTGCCGGCGTCGCTGACCGCGTTGCGGTTCCCCTTGCGGATGAGCTCGACCGCCAGGCCGATCAAGGCGGCGCACCCCTCCGCAGTGGCCATCGGCGTCTCGGTCGCGAACAGGGTCGCCTGCCGGATCGCGGCGGCGCGCGCCTCCCTCTCGGGGTCGCTCCCCTTCGGCATCCTCATCGCCCGCACCACGCCGTCGTACGCCTGCGCGTCCCGGTCGACGAGGGCCAGCAGGTCCCGGCGCAGCCCCTCGGCGCGCCGCCGGATCGAGCGGAGCTCCTCCTCGTGCGCCCGGTAGGCCTCGCGGCCGATCGTCAGGTCGCAGACCATCCGGATGAGCGAGGCCGACACGGCCCCCGACAGCGCGGCGGCGCTGCCGCCTCCCGGGGTCGGCGTCCCGGACGCCAGGCGGTCGCTGAACTCCTCGAGCGTCAGCTTCTGAAGCATCTCCGCTGCCTCTGCGTCGGCCGCCGCGCCAGAGCGGGCGGCGCGCAGGGTGGAGCGCGCGGGTCCCGTCGCGACGCGGTCCGCCCGCTTGAAGGGCGCCGCCAGCCCGCGAAGCGCACGCTTGATCCCGAGCAGCCGAAATCTACTCCCGTGCCCGCTGCGGGTCAAGAGATGACGGGCGCGTCCGCCCCGATGATCGACCCGCGATCGACGACCACCCGCCCCTCCTTGACGACCGTGCGGCAGTGGTTCACCCCGAAATGGTAGGCCAGGTGCAGGTGGCCGGGGATCTCCAGCACCTGCAGGTCGGCCGCCTTGCCCACCTCGAGGCTCCCGACCCGGCCGGCGATCCGCAGGCTATGGGCGGCGTTCAGCGTGGCCGCGGCGATCGCCTCCGCCGGCTCGAGACCCATCCGCAGGCTGGCGAGCGGCAGGATCGCGCTCATCGCCTCGGTGGGGCAGGTGCCGGGATTGAGGTCGGTGGCCAGCGCGACGGGGACCCCGGCGTCGATCAGGCGGCGGGCCGGAGCGTCCCGCTCCTGCCGCAGAAAGAAGGACGCCCCCGGGATCAGGACGGCCGTGGTCCCGGCCCGCCGCAGCGCCTCGATCCCCTCGTCCGTGACGTGCTCTAGGTGGTCGGCCGAGGCCGCGCCGAGCCGGGCGGCCAGGAGCGCGCCGCCGGACGGCCCGAGCTGGTCGGCGTGCAGGCGCAGCCCGAGGCCGAGATCCGCCGCCCGCCCCAGGATCCTCTCCGCCTCGCCGGGCGCGAAGGCCCCCTCGCCGACGAAGGCGTCGCAGAACCGGGCCAGGCCCTCCCGGACCACCTCCGGGAGCATCCGGTCCATCACCTCCCGCACGTAGGACTCCCGATCCTCCCGCCGCTCCCGCGGCACCACGTGGGCGCCGAGGAAGGTGGGCACGAGATCCACCGGGTGGAGATCGTTCAACCTGCGGATCGCCCGGAGCTGCTTCAGCTCCTCATCGAGCCGGAGCCCGTAGCCGCTCTTGGCCTCCGCGGTCGTGGTGCCGTGCAGGAGCATGCGGTCCAGCCGGCGCCGGGCGGCCTCCACCAGCGCCTCGATCGGCGCCGCCCGGGTGGCCCGCACAGTCGACAGGATGCCGCCGCCGGCCGCGGCGATCGACTCGTAGGTCTCGCCGCGCAGCCTGCGGACGAACTCCTCCTCGCGCGAGCCCGCGAACGGAAGGTGGGTGTGGGGGTCGACGAAGCCGGGAAGGACCGTCCGGCCGGTCGCGTCGATCTCGACCCCGTGCCGGTCGAGACGCACCCGCCGGCGGTACTCGCGGCCGTCCCCGACGAACACGATCGAGCCACGCCGGGCGGCCAGGCAGCCTCCCCGGAGGACGCCGACGTCGCGCATCCGCGGGCCGAGCAGGGGGGCCGATCCCGCGACCGTCACCAGCTCCCGGGCGTCGACGACCGCGAGGTCGGCCTCGATCGTCCCGGCCATGCGCTAGGGCTGCCCCCCCTTCGGCTTCTTCATGAAGCGCAGGCGGTCCTCCACCTCGTCCTCCTGGCGGTGCATGTCCAGAAGCTTCAGGTGCTGCTCGACCGCCGAGCGGATCCGCTGCTCGAACCGGTCGCGCTCGACCCGCAGCGTCTGGATCACGCCCTCGATCTCGCTCGCCTTGCGGGCCGCCTGCTCGATCAGCCGGGTCCCCTTGAGGTCCGCCTCCTTGACGACAAGCTGCGCCTCCCTGCGGGCCTCCTCCTTGATGTCCTCCGCCAGCTTCTGAGCGGTGAGCAGGGTCTCCTTGAGGATCCGCTCGCGCTCCTTCAGATCGGTGAGGCTGGCCCTGATCTGCGCCAGCTCCTCCTTCAGCGCGTTGTTCTCGATGATGACCCGCTCGAACTCGGACGACACCAGGTTCAGGAACGAGCGGACCTCCTCCGGGTCGAACCCGCGCATCCTCCTGGCGAAGCGGTGCCCGCTGATGTCGATCGGCGTGATCTTCATGACCCTCCCCTCACTGTCTCCTCCTCTCTCCGAACAGGGCGCGGCCGACACGCACGAGCGTGGCGCCCTCCTCGATCGCCACCTCGAAGTCGTCGGTCATCCCCATCGACAGCTCATCCAGGCGCAGACCCGAGTGCCGCGCGCGCGCGCCCTCCAGGATGCGCCGCAGGCGCCGGAAGTAGGGCCGGCTGGCCTCGGGGTCCGGCACATAGGGTGGCAGGACCATGAGCCCGCGCACGGTGAGATGCCGGCAGGACCGGG
>JBHIBC010000031.1:0-30715 GCA_046758905.1 Acidobacteriota bacterium
GATCTACTTGGAGGAGAAGACTCTCAAGGAGTATGAGGGGATCAAGAAGAAGGTCCTCCCCTTCAGCGTGGGAGCCCAGATCCTCTGGAGAGCCATCATAGCGCTGGGACTACAGGACATCCGAACCCTAGACAAGGACCAGCTCGAAGAACTCCTGAAGCAGTCGAAGTAGCGCCCGGACGGGCCGGGCCGGCGGGCGGGGCCCGACGGAGCCGGGGCGGCCGGGCTGTCGGCGGGCGGCGGCCCGGCCGCCGCCTCCCGAAGCATATCGGCCGCCGCGCCGGTCTCGGGGCGGCGGGCGCACGTGGGTGGGAAGACAAGATGCCGATCGCGGGTCGAAGCGGCGCGCTGCGGGGCGCGGTGGTGGGGATGACCGCCGCGGCCCTTCTCGGCTCCCTCGCGAGCGCCGTTCTCATGGTCTGGCTCGGCGGCGGGCGCCTCCCGTGGACCGTCGCCGTCCTCTCCGTCGGCCTGCTCGGCGCGCTGATCTACTGGGTCCAGCGGGCGCGCCTGGCGCGCATCGTCCGCAGGGTCGACGCGCTCAGGCGGATCAACCTCTCGACGATCGAGGCCCTGACCCTGGCGATCGACGCCAAGGACCCGCACTCCCAGGGGCACGTGCGCCGTGTGCAGGCCTACACCCTGGCGCTGGCGCGCCGGATGCGGGTCTGCAGGGAGGAGTTCGAGGCGTTGCGCACGGCCTCGCTCCTGCACGACATCGGGAAGCTGGCGATCCCGGACTACCTGCTCAACAAGCCGGGCAGGCTGAGCCACATCGAGTTCCAGAAGGTCAAGGCGCACCCGGGGGTGGCGGCGGAGATCCTCGCGGAGATCGACTTCCCCGATCAGGTGGTGCCGATCATCCGCCATCACCACGAGCGCTGGGACGGGTCGGGGTACCCGGAGGGCCTGCGCGCGGAGGAGATCCCGCACGGCGCGCGCATTCTGGCGGTCGCCGACGCCTTCGACGCCCTCACCTCCGACCGGGCCTACCGGGCGCGCAAGTCGCACGAGGAGGCCTGCGCGCTTCTGGAGGCCTGGTCCGGGATCCACTACGACCGGGAGGTGGTGCGCGCCCTGCGCGAGGCTCTCCCTTCGGTGATCGCGGCGGGCGCGCGCGCCGACGAGCGGCCGTCGGTGAAGGCCCTCCCGCACGACGAAGGGCGCCGGGAGGCCGCCCCCGGGCCGCCCGCGCAAGGGGTGCCCGGCGCCTCCCCGGACGGGGGGCAGGTCGACGCCGGCGGATTCGGCGATCGCCTGCACCGCTCGGTCGCCTCGGGCGAGGGCCCACCTCCGGCGCGGCCGGAGCCGGAGGGCACGGGCGCGCCGCCCCCGCCTCCGGAGTCGGCCCTGCGCGACATCTCCTCGGCACAGCGCGAGGTCTTCGCGCTGTACGAGATCGCGCAGATCCTCGGCTCCTCGCTGCGGCTCGCGGAGGTCCTGGAGCTGGTGGTCAGCAAGATCGGCCAGGTGGTCCCCTACCACACCTGCGCCATCTACCTCATGGAGGACACCGGCGAGTCACTGTCGGCCCGTTTCGCGGCGGGCGCGGACGCGGGGCAGATCCGGGGCCGATCGCTGCGGCTCGGAGAGGGGATCACCGGCTGGGCGGCGCTGCAGAGGAGCGTGCGCTTCTCGTCCACTCCGGCCCTCGACCTGGCGGGCGTGGCCGTCGACCCGGCCGAGTACTCCACCGTCGCCGCCTTCCCGCTCTGCCACGACGGGCGAGTCCTCGGCGTCATCACGCTGTACTTCCCGAAGGGGGTGCCGTGCCTGGACGACCATCTCCGCATGATGGACATCATCTCCAAGCTCTCGGCGGGGGCGGTGTTCAACAGCACCATCTTCGCGCAGACGCAGGAATCGGCGCTCACGGACGACCTGACCAGTCTCCCGAACTCCCGCTACCTGCGCCAGGCCTTCGATCAGGAGACGATCCGCAGCCAGCAGGCCGGCCAGCCGATGGCTCTGTTGGAGATGGACCTGGACAACTTCAAGGCGATCAACGACCGCCACGGGCATCAGGTCGGCGACCGCTTCCTCGCCCAGGTGAGCCGCGTCCTGCGGAGCAACCTGCGGGATCGGGACATCCTGGTGCGCCTGTCCGGTGACGAGTTCGCGGCCGTTCTCCCGCTGACCGGATTCGGCGCCGCGGCGCTCCTGGCGGAGCGCCTGCAGAGGGCGGTCGACTCCTTCGCCCTCAAGCTGGAGGGCGGGAAGGCGGCGCGCTCGGGGCTGTCGGTCGGGATCGCGCTGTACCCCCAGGACGGCGAGTCGTTCGAGGACCTCATCCTGAAGGCCGACTACAACATGTACGAGAACAAGGGGGCCCGCAAGAAGGCCCGGCTCACGGGCTCCCCGAACGTCATCCCGTTCCCGATCCGCTCGCCCGGCGGCCGCGGTTAGGGGCCCGCCGGGCCCCGGCCGCAGGATGCCGGGGCCGTGTCGTGGTAGTCTGCCGCGCATGCGCGCGCGCCGCCGGGCCTGCTGCATCGTCGTCGTCACGCTCGTCCTCGCGGCCGGCGGGTGCAGAGAGCCGGCCGGACCGGCGGCGCCGGCCGCGGCCAGCGCCGTGCTGTTCATCGCCGACGGCATGGGGCCGGGCTACACCGCCGTCACCCGAGTGGCGCTCGGCGGATCCGGCGGCCGGCTGCGCCTGGACGGGCTTCCCAACACGGCGCTGCTGCGGACCCACGCGGCCGACGCGCCGGTCACCGATTCGGCCGCGGCGGCGAGCGCCATGGCCTGCGGCCGCAAGGCCCCGAACGGGGTCATCTGCCAGGACGCCTCCGCGGTCTTCGGCAGGAGGGACGGGAAGAGGCTCGAGTCGGTCGCGCTGTGGGCGGCCCGGCGCGGCCTGCGCGTCGGGGTGCTCACGACAACGCGCGTGACCGACGCGACCGCGGCGGCCTTCTACGCCACGCACAACGACCGGAGCCGGGAGAGGGAGATCGCCCGCCAGGCGATCGCCTCGCCGCTCGACTTCCTGCTCGGCGGGGGCCGCGCCGCCTTCCGGCCCGAGGGAGGGGAGGAGGTCGCCTGGAGCGGGGACGACCGCGAGGATCTGGAGCGGAGCGCGCGCCGGCGGGGCTGGAGGGTGGTTCACACCTCGAGGGAGCTGGGCTCGATCGCCTCTCTGCAGCGGCCGGTCCTCGGCCTGTTCGCCGCCGGGCCTCTCCCCTACGAGGTCCCGGGCGACGGCGCCGGGGCGGCCGGGGGGGGCCGGTCCCGCGAGGCGCCGACCCTGGAGGAGATGACCGTCTGGGCGATCGACCGGCTGGCCGGGACCGGCGAGCCGTTCCTGCTCGTGATCGAGGCGGGACGGATCGACCACGCGGGCCATCGGAACTGGGCCCGCACGGCGGTCGCGGAGACCGCGGCGCTCGACCGGGCGGTCGGCGAGGCCGTCGACCGGCTCGACCCCGAGACCACCCTGCTGCTGGTGACCGCCGACCACGAGACCGGCGGCCTGGTCCTCAACGGCTACGCCAGCGAGGCGGAGGGGATCTGGACGACCTATCACCCGGTGGACGGAGGCGGCTCGTATCCGGTGCTCACCTTCGCGACCGGCCCGTCGGGCGCGGGAGGCGAACGGAGCGGCCCGAGCGGCCCGGACGACGCCCGCCCGGCGGGGTTCGGGGCCGAGAGCGCCGCCCACACCGGGACGGACGTCGTCCTGTACGGCTGGGGGAAGAGTTCCGAGCTGGTGCGCGGAACCCTTGAGAACACCGCCGTCTACTGGCTCCTGCGCGCGCACCTGGAAGGGAGGACGCCCGAGCGCTCGCTCCTCACGCGCGCGCCGCCGTGATCGGTCACGGGCGAAAGGTGCGGCTGTCCGGATCCCACTCCAGGCGGTCGCGGTGCCGCGTCCACCACGCCTCGACCCGGCCGAGCAGAGCCGCCCCCTCCTCGGAATCGGGGTCGGAAGGGGTCGGGTCCGGAAACGCCGCGAAGCGCGCCAGCGCCGCCAGCGCCTCCAGACGCGTCAGCCTGGCCGCGGCCCCGTGCGCCACCTGCAGCAGGATCTCCAGGCCGTCCCGGTCCCCCAGGCCGGCCAGCGCCTGCGCCATCCGCAGGCGCACCCACTCGTCCTCGTCCCGGTTCCTCAGCGCCTGCTTCAGGGGCGGCGCCGCCGATCGGCTCCCGAGACGCGCCAGGGCCTCGGCCGCCGCCTCGCGCACCGCCGCCGACTGATCGTGCAGCGCGTCGATGACGTCGGGGAGGATGCGGGGGTCGCCGGTCGCCGCCAGCTGCGCCACCGCCCGGACGCGCACGTTCGTGTGCGTGTCCCTGAGCGCCGAGCGCAGGGCCTGCAGGTCGCCTCCCACGGCGTGCTCGGGCGCGTCGGCCCCCGGGGCGAGCCCCGCCGCTTCGCCGGCCGCCGGCGCGGGGGCGGGCATGCCGAGGTAGTGGAGCAGCCAGCCGACCCCGCCGACCAGAGCCGCGGACAGGCCGGCGACGGCCAGGGCCCTGGACCGGCGCGGCGCGCGGGAGATCGCCCGCGCGATCGACCCGACCGCGAGGGCCACCGCGAACCCGATGATGATCGTCGGTCCGGAGGGGCGGTCGTACGAGAAGAACAGCCCCACCGCGCTGACCACGGTCGCCATGATCCAGCCGGTGACGAGCCGCCTCCTGAGGTCGTCGAAGAAGGTCACGGCGAACACCGCCGGGGCGACCAGGTAGCAGAAGACCAGAAGCACGCCGGCGATCTGCACGGAGGAGGTGATGACCACGCCGAACGACAGGTAGAAGAGGAAGTCCCAAAAGCGCACCCGCACGCCCCGCGCGTACGCCTCCTGCGGGCGCATGGAGATCTCCAGGAACCGCCTCCTGAAGGCGAAGTGGAAGCCGCCGATCGCCCCGTACAGGAGCGCGGTCTTGATGATCTGCTCCGGGGTCACCCAGACGATGCTCCCGGCCAGCAGGTCCCTGAGGTGCTCGGAGCCGTGCGGGGCGATGTCCGCCAGCAGGATCGCCGCCGCCGTGGCGGTGGCGTACGCCAGGCCGATGATCGCCTCCTGCGGCACGCGCTCCCGCTCCGTCCGGGTCAGGGCGAAAACGGCCGCCGCCAGAACCGCGAAGCCCAGCGAGAAGAAGTAGGACCCCTCCGATCGCGGGTCGAACCCGAGCAGGAAGGCCACGGTCGAGCCCAGGGCGGCGATCTGGGCCAGGGCGATGTCCACGAAGATCACCTTGCGGCTGATCACGTGGATCCCCAGGTAGACGTGGATCCCGGTCAGGATGAGGCAGGCCAGGAACGGCAGGAACAGGACCTGGAGCTGCTGGGTCACCCTCTCACCTGCCTCCGGCCGGCGGGCCGCCGGACAGCGCCTCGACGATGCTCCGCGTCACGTGGTCGAACAGCGCGAAGTAGTCAGTCGCCTCGCGCGCGCCGCCGACCTCCAGGGGGAGCGTGATCACCGTCGCTCCGGTCTTCCGGGCCAGGTACTCGGTCGAGCGGTGCTCCACGTACGGCCGGGTGAGGACGACGCGCGCGTCGCCCCGCCGCAACCGGGACACCAGCTCCTCCAGATGCTTCGGGGACGGCTGGATCCCGGGCTTCGGCTCGACGTAGTCGATGACCCGGATGCCGAAGCGGTTGGCGAAGTACGACATGTCCTTGTGGTAGGTGATGACCGGCCGGCCGCTCGCCGCCCCCATCCTGCCGAGCCATCCCCCCAGGCGCGAGCGGAGCGGCGCCCCGCCCACCGCGGTGCCGTCGAGGAAGGCGTCCAGGGTGCCGGAGAAGGCCTCGCGCGCCAGCTTGGCGCCGCCCACCAGGTCGACCAGCTCCTTCCCGAACAGGGCCTCGCGCACCCGCCGGACGAAGCTCCTGCGCCTCTCCTCGTAGACCCGCGAGGAGGGCGGATCGACGCGAGCCAAAGCGTCCGCGATCGTCGCGGCCACGATCTCCGCGTTCAGCGGGTCCGTCAGGTAGTGGGGGTTGCCGTACGGGTGCACGTCCCCCTCGGCCCTGCTGACGATGGAGGGGATCTCGATCACCGGGATGCCGAGCGAGCAGTCGATGTATCCGGCCCCCCCCGGCATCAGCCGCCCGGTGCGGGCCCCCTGGGTCAGGGGCGGCACCCAGCCGATCTCCAGGTCCAAGCCGTTGACGAGCAGCAGGCTGGCGTTGCGCAGCTTGATGATGTAGCTCGGCTTCGGGTCGACGAAATGCGCGTCCTGGGTGCCGGAGGCGATCACCGTCACCCGGACGCGGTCGCCGCCGATCTCCGAGGCGATCGATCCCAGGTTCGGCACGGTCGCCACCACCCGGATCGGCTTCGAGCCGGCCCGGGCGGGATGCGACGCGGCCGCCGCCGCGAGGAGGAGGCCGAACGCGAATGAGGCGCGACATCGGGACATGGTCATCCTCCTCCTCAGTACTTGTGGGCGCCGTGGGCCCCGATGACCGGCACCCACTCGAAGAAGACCTGCGTCGCGTCCGACTCGCCGTCGAATCGGAGCGCGGCATCGCGGTCGCGCCGGGTGTGCTTGACCTGCAGCCTCAGCTCCTGCCATTCGGAGGGCTGGAAGCGCACCAGCCCCGAGGCGGCCCACTCCCGCCCCCGCCCGGTGTCGGGGAACTCCGACAGGTCGTAGCGCGCGCCGACGCGCCAGCGCCGCGCGAACTGCCATTCCACGTAGCTGTACCCGCCGAGGGTGGAGACGGTCTCCGGCGCGAGGCTCATCGCGCGCGACAGGACCTGCACGTTCCGGCGGCTCCTGAGCACCTCGGCCTGCCACATGAACGAGCGGTACACTTTGAACCCGACCGGCCTCCACTTGAAGGTGAGGTCGAGCCCGAGGACGCTCGAGTCGAGGACGGGGTCCGGAGCGAGCGTGCCGGCGAGCCCCCGACTCTCGATCTCGTCGAGCAGGAGCGCGGACGGGCCGGTGTGGCCGAACGCCGCGCTGAGCCCCGCCTCGAGCGTGCTGTTCGGGGTCGTGTCGAAGAACGCGGCGAGGTGCTCCAGGTAGGACAGGTTCCTCTCGCCGCTGTTGAAGCTCGGGCCCTCGGTGGCCATCCCGATCTCGGTCAGCGACTCGATGTACAGCTCCCACGGGTTCGGGATCAGGACGCTGAGCGACAGGCCGTCCTGGGTGAGGCTCTCCTCGCCGAAGAAGATCTCCAGGGCGTCGGGGAGATCGACCGTCGGGAAGGCGTGCGAGTGCAGGAGGTTCCACTTCCCGAAGGCGTTCTTGTACCGGCCCCCCTTGATCTGGAACGGCCCGCGGAGATTGGTGGTGCTCACGATGCCCTCCTCCACCTCCGGGGCCTCGTCCGCCGGGAAGGACAGGAAGAGGTCGACCCGGGTGAACGGGTCGACCATCGACTGGAGCGCGATCTCCGCCTCGCTGAGATCGAAGCTGTTCGGGTCGCTGCCGCGCTCGACCGAGGTGACGCCGGTCAGCTCGAATACGGCGCTGATCGCCGGGTTGAGGAGGCTCGGGACGCGGCTCACCGTGGTGCCGGGGCGGCCCGGGACGACGGGCGCCGGACGCCCCGCGACCGACGGCGATGCCGCGGGGCCCGGGGCCGCGGCGCGGGGCGGGGGCGCGGCGCGCGCGAGGGCGGCGGACAGCGCCGCGATCCGGTCCTGCAGCAGGCGGACCCGCTCCCTGAGCGTGGCGACCTCGCGCCCCAGGGCGGCGACCGCCTCGTCGTCGGCGGGCGCGACGGCGGCGGATCCGTCCGGAGCCTCGTCGCGCCGCTCTTCCTCCGACGTCCCGGCGGCCCGCGGCGCCGGGGCGGTCGCGATCAGCCCCAAGAAAAGAAGCATCACGGTCGGTTTCATCTCTGCTCCCGGTTCCTCTCCAGTGCCTGACGGCCTTCGAGACGTCCCGGCGGCGGGGAACGCTCTCGGGGGGATCGGTGCCGGTGCGGCTGCCGCCGAAGGCTCAGACGACGGCGAAGCGCGGAGGGGCCCGGAGGAGGCTGAGGCAGAGGTCGCCCGCGAGGACCGAGCGGTCCGGCCTGACGCTGAGGGCGCGCGCGCCCTCGGGCGGCGGCGGGGCCGGGCCGGCGACCGAAGGGGCCAGCGCCGGCGACGAGAGCGCCTGGCAGACTCGGCAGTCGGGCCGCGTCTGGAGGTGGGGCGCCGCGGCGTGCAGGAGCGTGACCGACAGGAGGAGAAGCACGACGATGCCCGCCGCCCGCCGGCGCGACCACCGCCATCTCCGGAGCTCCCGGTCGTTCATGGCGGCTGCAAGGCTACAACAGCGCTCCCGGCATTTCAAACCCCGTCCCGCCCGGGCGCTTCCCCGTCCGGCGGTCGGAGGGCCCGCCCCCGGAGCGGGCGGGGACGCCTCACTCGTCCAAGGGGGCGCGCGGGAGGAGGTACGGGGCGCCGCTCGAGGGGTCCTTCAGGATCGTCACATCGGTCCCGTAGGCCCGGCGGATGGCGTCCCGGGTCAGCACCGACCAGGGAGGCCCGTCGCCGGCCACCCGCCCCTCATGCAGGAGGAGGAGGCGCGAGCCGAACCGTGCGGCCAGGTTGAGGTCGTGGCTGATCGCCACGATCGTCAGACCGCGGTCGCGGTTCAGGCGGAGCAGGGTCGCCCCGATCCGCAGGCGGTGCTTCAGATCGAGAAACGCCGTCGCCTCGTCCAGCAGGAGCACGCGCGGCTCCTGCGCCAAGGCGCGCGCGACGAGGACGCGCTGGCGCTCGCCGCTGCTCAGCTCGCGCAGCGGCCGATCCTCCTGCCCTTCGAGCGCCAGCTCGCGCAGGGCGTCGCGGGCGACCGAGAAGTCGCGCCGGCCCTCGAGCCCCAAGAGCCCCAGATGCGGCGCCCGGCCCATGAGGACCATCTCGAGGACGGTGAAGTCGAACAGCACGCTGCTCTCCTGCGGGACGACCGCGATCATGCGCGCCCGGTCCCTAGGGCGCAGGGATCGGGTCGGGCGTCCGGCCAGCATCGCCTCCCCTCCCTGCGGCGCGAGCGTCCCGCTCAGGATGCGGAGCAGGGTCGTCTTGCCGGACCCGTTGGGGCCGATCAGGGCGATGAATTCCCCCTCCCGGACCGACAGGCTCAGGCCGTCGAACAGGGGCGCGGGAGCTCCGGGGTAGCGGAAGGCCAGATCGCGCACCGCCAGTGCCGGCGGCGTGCGGTGCGCCCCGTCGCCGGGCCGGGGGGGCCGGCCGCCGCCCGGGTCAGTCAAAGTAGGTCATCCCCCGGTGCCGGCGGTACAGCCACAGGAACAGCGGCCCGCCGCACAGGACGGTGAGCACTCCGACCGGAAGCTCGGTCGGCGCCATCAGGGTGCGGGCCGCCGTGTCGGCCACCATCAGGAAGATCGCCCCGGTGAGCGCGGAGGCCGGGACCAGCAGGCGGTGGTCGGGGCCGAAGACGAGCCGCGCGGAGTGCGGCACGATGAGCCCGACGAAGCCGATGAGCCCGGTGACCGAGACCACGGCGGCGACCACCAGGGAGGCGACCAGGATGGCGGCGACCCGCACCCGCTCGACCTGGACGCCCAGCGTGCGCGCCACCTCCTCGCCGGCGCTCAGGACGTTGAGCGGGCGGCCGAGCGCCCACAGTCCGGCGACGCCTAGGACCAGCACGACGGCGAGCAGGCCGATCAGCCGGTAGCTCTCGGTCGGGACGTTCCCGACCATCCACATCATCACGCCCTGGATCCGGGTGAACTCGACGGCGGTCTCGATGAACAGGATGAGCCCCAGGTAGATGGCGTTCATGACGACCCCGATCAGGAGCATCGGATAGGAGGCGATCCGGCCGCGCACGCTCGCCAGCAGCACGATGATCGCCAGGGTGGCGACGGCGCCCAGGAAGGCGGCTACCTCCCGCACCGGCAGCGCCGGAAGCAGCGCCGGCAGCCCGGCCGCGGTGACGGCGATGGCGGCCAGCGCGGCGCCCCCGGAGATCCCAAGGATGTACGGGTCCGCGAGCGGGTTGCGGAGCACCGCCTGGAACGCGGTGCCGGCCGCGCCCAGTGCGGCTCCCGCGATGGCGGCCAGCAGCAGCCGCGGCATCCGCACCCGGAGGATCATCACCGCCGCCATGTCGCGCGCCCGCTCGTCGGCGCCACCGCCGGCGCCTCGCAGCAGGTCGATCGCGGTGTAGCCGCTGCTGCCGATGCTGGCGCAGACCGCCAGCGCGACCAGCAGGACGGCGGTCAGGGCCGCGAGGGACAGCAGCAGGCCGCGGGCGTTCAGGGGGGGCATGGCCGCCGATCGTACCGCAACTGCGGATCGCCGACGCCCCGGCGGCCGCTCTCCTTGACAGCGCGGAGGAGAGTCCCCTAGCCTTCCGGCCGGACGTCGGCGCCGTCCGGGGGAGCCGCGACATGTCGATCCTGTCTCAGATCGATCCTCGCTGCCTGCGCAGGCTCGCCGCCGCGATGGTCGCCCGCCCGGGCGAGTACGCCGACCTCTTCCTCGAGCGCACGGCCCACGCGGTGGTGCTGCGGGACGGCAGATCGGGCGTGACGACTTGGCACGGGGCCTCGGAGGGCGCGGCGGCGCGCTGGCTGGAGGCCGCGACCGAGCGCCAGATCTCGACCGGGAGCCTGCGTGAGGAGGCGCTGCGCGCGCTGGTCCGGCGCGAGGCGCCAGGTCTCGAGTCCGATCCGGCGCCGCGGCCCGGCACGGCGGACGGCCCGCCGGAGGTGGCGGCGCTCGCGGGAGAGGTCGCCCGCTACCTCGAGGATGTCGAGGCCGCCGCTCTGGCCGGGGCGAGAGAAGGGGCGCTGTTCAGCGCCCGCGCGGAGGTGCGCTTCCAGAGGATTGCGGTCGCCACCTCCGAGGGCGAGGTGGCGGAGGACGGGCGGCACTGGATCGCCTTCACGGCGCGACTCGGCGCGCTCCGGGCCCCGGCGGGCACTCCGGCCCGCGGCGTCTGTGAGGGCGGCGGCGGGCGCGACCTCGGTCGGCTGCGCGAGCTCCACCCGCCCTCCAGCGTGGGCGCGGCGATGGCACGCTCCCTCCGCGAGATGGAGGAGGCCGCGCCGGCGCCGTCCGGCGAGACGAGCATCGTCCTGGCCCCCGGGGCGGGAGGGATCTTCTTCCACGAGTCATGCGGGCACGCGCTGGAGGCGGACAGCGCCCTGCGGGGGCGCTCCGCCGTGGTCGAGCTTCTCGGGGAGAGGGTCGGCCCGCAGGAGCTGACGCTCGTCGACGACCCGACCGTTCCGGGCCTAGCCGGGTCGTTCCGCATCGACGACGAGGGATGGCCGGCCGGGCGTAACGTGCTGATCGATTCGGGCCGGCTGGTCGGGCTCATGCTCGACCGTGCCACCGCCCTGCGCGCCGGGATGCCGCCGACCGGCAACGCGCGCCGCGAGTCGTACCGCGATCGGCCGCTGCCGCGCATGACCAACACCTTCCTGTGCGACGGGCCGCACCCGCCGGAGGAGATCCTCGCCAGCGTGCGGCGCGGGGTCTACGTCGCCGAGCTGGGGAACGGGGAGGTCGACACCGCCAGCGGGGACTTCTCGTTCCGCGTCCGCCGCGCCTACCTAATCGCCGGGGGCCGCGCCGTGGCGCCGATCGGGCCGGCGATCATCTCGGGCAACGGGGTGAGAGCCCTGAGGGGGATCCGGATGATCGGCCGCGACCTGTGCTTCGATCCGGGGACGGGCGAGTGCGGCAAGGAGGGGCAGCGTGCGCGCGCGGCGGTGGGGCAGCCGACGCTCCGCGTGGACGGTCTCGCGATCCGGCCGGAGGGCGGCGCTTGAGCGACGCTGCCGAGGTGGAGGCCATCCTCCGGGCGGCCCTCGCCGGCGGCGCGGCGGAGGCGGAGGTGTTCGTCAAGACGACTCGCGGCCGGCGCGTGGTGCTCGAGCCCGCCGGCGCCGCCGGCTCGCGGCCGCGCGTCGCGCTCGCGCTCACCGAGGAGCGCGGGGTCGCGGTGCGCGTCCGGGACGGGCGGGGCCGGTGGGGCTTCGCGTGGCGCTCGCCCGCCCCCCGGGAAGCCCTCCGGGGGCTGGTCGCGGAGGCGCTCGCGGCCGCCTCCGGGGCGTCGGCGCGTTCCGACCCCGACCATCCGGGGGAGGCCCCGTGCGCCGCGCCGACCGACGCCGCGGCGCCCGCCGGGGAGCCGACGCCATCGGCGTCCGCTCCGGTCGGCCTGCGGATCCACGATCCCCGCGTCGACGCCGCCCCGGACGCGCGGATCGTCGAGCTGCTGGAAGAGGCGGCCGACGCCGCCGCCGCGGTCGCGGGCCGGAGCGGGGCGGTCGACCGGCTCATGCTGAGCGCGGCGTCGTCGCGGATCCGCCTCGCCAATTCTCGCGGCTTCCTCGGGGAGTACGACAGGAGCCCGGCGCTGCTGTCGGTCGCCATGGCTCCCGGCGGGCCGGGGCCCGGAGCGGTGCTGGAGGAGCGCTCGTCCTGCGTTCTCGCCGATCTCGACCCCCGCGCCTGCGGCGCGGAGGCGGCGCGTCGCTGGCTGCCGGCCCGTCCGGCGGAGCCGCCGCTCGAGCCCGAGACGGTGCTGATCCTGGAGCCCCGCGCCGCGGCCTCGTTGGTCTCCGCGCTCGTCCCGTGGGTGCTGGCGGGGGGGGACGGGTCGCTCGGCCGGGCGCCCTCGCTCCTGCAGGCGTCCCGAGGCGAGCGCGGCGGACTGACGATCGCCGACGACGGCCGGCTTCCGGGCATGGTCGGAAGCGCCCCCTTCGACGGCGTCGGGCGCCGCACGGGGCGAACCGTCCTCGCCTCGGGGGGCGTGGTACGGGGACGTCTGTGCGCCGAGAACGGCAACGTCGTCCGGCCCTCGGTGCGCGAGCCGCCCTGCGTCGGGCCGACCAACCTGCTCGCGGAGGGCCGGGCCGGAGCCTCGCTCGAGGATCGGTCCGGGACGTTCCTGAGGGCCGCGGTGGCGCGCTTCACCGCCGGCCCGACCTCGCGCCTGAGGGTCCTGCGGGGCGAGTGGTGCCGCGACGGGGAGCCGGTGTCGGCCGCCGACGGCCTGCTGTGGGAAGGACCCATCGGGAGGATCCTCGGCGGCGTGACGGCGGTCGGGACAGACCGGCGGTTCTTCCACCTCGGGCTGCCGATCGGGACGGGATCGATCCGGATCGAGGCCCTCGGGCCCTGGATCGTGGAGGCGCGCAGACCTCGCGCCGGCGCCGCGCCGGTCCGCCGATCCGGCGCGCTCCCCCGTGATGCCCCGCCCATGGTCGCCGGCCGGCCGGCGGATCAGGGGGGGTAGGAGAGGATGAACTCCTCCAGGATCGCGTAGATCGGGTGGTACAGGCGACGTCGTGTGAGGCAGCGCCGGATGAGCCGGATGGCCCGCGGGATGTACGAGAGGTAATCGCGCCGGAGGCGGACGGCCGTCTGATACGCGAAGGTCCCCAGATCCTTGATGTTCCGCTGCAGCGCCATCAGGTCGAGGTCGCTGCGGAATTCCTCCGTCCCGAGCCCGAGCCTTCCGGCCAGGTAGCCGGCCAGCTCGTCCGCCAGGCGCTCATCCAGATCGAGGGACGAGTCCCGGAGCAGCGAGGCGGCGTCGTAGGTGTACGGGCCCATCCGGGCGTCCTGGAAATCGATCAGGTGGATCCGTCCCCGTCGCACCATCAGGTTGCGGGACTGGAAGTCGCGGTGGCAGTAGACCCGCGGCTGCCGGTCGCACCTTGCGGCCAGATCGGTGTAGAAGGCGCGCAGGACCGCGCTCTCCCCCGGCGAGGGCCGCATCCCCCGCAGGCGGTGGACGAAGTGGTGGTGGAAGTGGTCGAGCTCGAGCAGGAACCGCTCGCGGTCGAGGGCGTGCCGCGCGGCGAAATCCCCCGGCCGGAGAGCCCGGCTCCCTTTCACCTGGAGCAGGGCGATCAGGTCGCATGCCTGTCTGTACAGGCGGCGGCGCTGCCGCGCGGCGGCCCGCCCGGGGCGGGCCAGATGCCTCTGCAGGGTCGTCTCGCCCAGATCGCCGACCACGACCACCCCCGCCGCGTCATCCGAGCCGAGAAGCCTCGGCACCGGCGCGCCGATGGCCCTCAACACGCGGTAATTGCTGTACAGGGGTGAGGAAGGGTCCAGGGGCTCGGGATGGAGCATCAGGACGGCGGCCCCGCGGGCCCCGCGCGCGCGCAGGAAGCGACGCGTCGAGGCGTCGCCGCTCAGCTCGGTGAGCCGATACCTCCGCCCGACGGTCCGCCGCAGGATGGCGGACGCCCGGGCTCCGATCCGGGCGGCGAAGGGGTCGCGATCGGCCCTCACCTCAGATGCTCGCGACGTAGCAGCTGCCGAGCCTCTCGACTAGGTCCTTGCGCCCCTGGTACCCCTCGACGCGGAGGACGATCCTGTCCGACAGGCTGAGCCCGTCCGGGACGAGGACGCCCGACGTGACGATGCACCCCGAGAGCCTGGCGCCGTCTCCGATCCGGGCGCCGTCCCAGACGATCGTCGAGCGCAGCGCGCAGCTCGTGCCGATTCTGGCCTGCTTGCCGATCACCGCGCCTCCCTGGAGGGAGCACCTCCGTCCGATGACGGTCCCCCGGCCGACCAGGACCGGCGGCTCGAGCAGCGTGCCGGCGGGAAGGACGACCTGATCGAGGTAGACGCCCTCGGCGACCTGCCGGGAGAGGAGCGAAGGGTCCATGCGCTCCCGCAGCATCGCGATCTGCCCCTCGAGGTAGTGCCGCGGCGTCCCGAACTCCCTCCAGAAGCCGGAGTGGACGTGCCCCCTGATCTCCCTGCCGGCGCCGATCAGTGCCGGGTAGATGTCGCGGTTGATCTCGACCCTGCCCCTGTCCGGGATCGCGTCGAGGATCCCGGGGTGCAGGACGTGGACCCCCGTGAAGAGATACCGGCCGGCGCGGGGATCCGCGTCGCGCCCGGGCCGGCCAGCGATCCGCTGGATCCGGCCGTGTGCTCCCATCTCGACCACGCCGTAGTCGGTGTCGGGGGCGAGCGGCGCCAGCACCATCGTGGCCAGGGCGTTCGACTCCCGATGCTTCCTGACCGCGGCCCGCAGGTCGCAGTCGGTGCTGAAATCACTGTTGATCATCAGGAAGTGCTCGGCGTCCCGGAAATGCGCCTCCGCTCTCTTGAGCCCGCCGGCGGTGCCCAGGATGGAGATCTCCTCCGAGTAATGCACCCTCAATCCCACCCGGCTGCCGTCGCCGACAACGGCCCGGATCGACTCGGGGCTGTGGTGCAGGTTGATCACGACCTCGCGGACGCCCTGCCGGCGGAGATAGTCGAGGGTGTGGACGATGATCGGGCGATTGAGCAGGGGTAGGGACGGCTTAGCGCGACCATCGGTGAGCGGCCTCATCCTCTCGCCGCTGCCGGCCGCGAGGAGCATGCATTTCATTATGCTATTTCACCATACGTCGGCGGGACGACATCCATCGCGGCGCCCGACCGCTGAACGTTGCGGAAAACATGGCCATGGAAACCCCTGGTGATGGGAGGGGACAATTATTGAGATAACAGCAACCGCGTTGCGGCGACCGGAAACGCCGCGCGCCTCGGTTTCACTCGCCGGCCCCGCTCCGTTCGTCCGGGAACAACATGTCCCTCACCGGCAGGCCCTTCTCGGTCTGATGCTCCCTGTACAGGGCGAAGTAGCTCTTGGCGATGTATTCCGAGGGGGAGAAGCCGAGGCGGCCGGCGAGATCATCGATCGCGGGACGGGGCCCCTCGATCTCGAGAAAGGTCCCGATCGGCGTCTCGTCGATCGTGACCATCAGGTCCGAGTAGGCGTAGACCGTCCGTCGCTTCTGGTATCGGAACAGCGGCCGCAGCCCGAGCCGGCCGATGATGGTTGCCAGCGTCTCGGCGTCGCCTACGCTGACCTCCATCTCGTCGCGGACCTTGGCACCTCCCTCCACGCGGCCGCCCTCCTTGTAGGTCAGGACCGACCCGCGGCTCCGGGTTCGGACCCGCAGCATGGCGCCCCGGGTCTTGAGGGCGAAATCGGCGAAGTCGTACAGCTGGTTGTCCTCGAACTCCCGGGGGTGCAGGAGCCTGGCGCCTATGGCCTCGAGGCGCGCCCCGATCGCTGAAGGTCCGGGAAGCCGTACCTTCACCTCGATCTCTGTCTTCCTGCCCATCGGCTCAACATTACCACAAGCGGATCCGCGGCGGCGCGGTGGCGCCCTCCGGTCCGGGCACACTGCGGCCGGTTCGGCGGGCCGACATCGGCCGATTGACAGACGTCCCGCGGGTGGCTACCGTGAGGTCCGTCAGGGAGCCGCAAAGGTGCGAAGAACGACCCGGGCCACGATCGTCTTTCTGGCCCTGATCATCGCGATCGTCGTCTACCGGAGCATGACGATCACGGGGTACGAGTGCGAGGTCTGCCTCACCTTCCGGGGGACGACCGTCTGCCGCACCGCTGCGTCCGGGACGCGCGAGACCAGCATCGAGAGTGCCGTCACCAGCGCCTGCGGCACGCTGGCCTCGGGCATGACCGAATCGATCCGCTGTCAGAACACCGAGCCCGAGAGCGTCACCTGCGAGCGGAGGTAGCCGGGCAGGGCGGCCGGCCGGTCCCACCCGACGGAGCCGAGCGCGGCCCGAGCGCAGCCCTTTCCAGCGACAGGACGTTTCCGAGGCAACAGGAGCCCTGGGGGTTCCTGAGCTCGCAGGCGCAGCGGTCGGATTCGACCAGCTCCCGGATCCGACGGCTCGCGGTCGAGGTGCCGGTCCGGGCGACCTCGTCCCGGATCGAGGCTTCGCTCACCTCGAAGCAGTAGCAGACGGTCCGTCGCGGGTCGGTCTCCTTCTGGAACACGGCCGGCACGAGATCTCGAAGCGTGAAGCGCACGCGGCGGCGGAAGTAGACCACGGGGCAGGTCGGGGTGGCGCAGAAGCGGTGGCCGGCTCCCGATCGGCGCGCGAGGGCCGGCCCCCGGAGCAGCGACTTCAGGGTGATCTCGCCCACGGCCTTGCCCGTTCGTCCGCAGTCGGGACAGGCGCCGGGCGCCTCGGGGCGCTCGGCCGCAGCCGGAACGCAGCAGCTCGGGTCCGGCGGCTCAGCTCCTGTGTTCCGACTCATGTTCCGGGCCGGCCTCCTTCTCCTCATCCTTGACGGTCGCCTCGAAGCCGGTCTCGGAGACGGCGGCCGCGATGGCCTCCGGGTCGGTCAGGGACGGGTCGAACGTGACCTCGGCCTCGCCTCTCTTGAGGCTCACCTCGTAACGGGCGACCCCCTCGATCCTGCCGAGGCGGTGCTTGACCGCGGCGACGCACCCGCCGCAGGTCATCCCCCGGATCGTCAGGGTGGTGTCCTGGAGCCGGCCCGCGTCCGGGTCCGCGGAAGCCGCGAGGCCCGCCGCCGGGAGCGCGGCCAGCAGCACGACGAGTGGGGCGAGGTTCGATCTTCGCGTCATGGCAACCTCCGGATCGCTTCAGAAGAGGTAGATGGAGTAGTACGGGAAGGTGATCGCGGCCAGGATCGCGAAGGTGGCCAGCCAGAGGAGCCACCTGCCGGCCCGGCCGGCGCGGGGCATCTCGCAGGCTTCGCCCGGCCCGCACTGCTGCGATCGGCGGGAGTAGGTGGCGTAGAACGCCACCCCGAGCAGCGCGAGCGTCAGGACGATCAGGTAGGGACGATACCGCTCGAGAGCGAGCGCGGAGGCCGCGCTACCTATGCCGAGGACGGTCAGCACCAGCGGTCCGAGGCAGCAGGCCGACGCGGCGACCGCGGAGACCAGCGCCCCGGTGATGGTCAGCCCGGTTCTGTTCATCTTCATGTCCCGTCTCCTTGCCTTCCCCGGTATTTCTAAGCCTTGAACCCAGGTTCAATGTCAAGGGGATCTGGGGGCGGGCGGCGGCGACGCCCGGGCACGAGGTCCGCGGGGCGCGCCGCGCGCCTCTAGCGCGGCGGCGGGATGGAGCCGCCGTCGACCTGAGTGCGGTTGCGGCCCCCGCGCTTGGCTGCGTACAGGGCGTCGTCGGCGGCCTTGACGAGCTCCTGCGGCAGCCGGACGCGGTCGTTGGTCGGGTAGGTGGCGACGCCGACCGAGACGGTGATCGCCACCGTCCTCCGGCTCTGTCCGTCGGCGAACCGGTGGGCCTCGGTCGCCCTGCGGACGCGATCGGCCAGGCGGCGTCCCTGAGCGGCGGTGGTGTGGGTCATCAGGATGGTGAACTCCTCGCCGCCGTAGCGCGCGATGCTGTCGGTCTCCCGTGCCGTGCGCCGCATGATCTGGCCGAACTCCTTGAGCACGTCGTCCCCCACGACGTGGCCGTGCCGATCGTTGACGCTCTTGAAGTGATCGATGTCGAGCATCAGGAGGGTGAGGGGGACGCCGTAGCGCTGCGACCGCTTCATCTCGTCCTCCAGATGCTCCATGAAGTACCGGTAGTTATGGAGCTGCGTCTTCGCGTCGACCAGGACCAGGCGGGACATCCTCTGGTTGGCGCGGCGCAGCTCCTCGTTGGCCCGCGCCAGCGCCCGGAACACCTCGCGCTTCTTCAGCATGGTGCGGACGCGGGTGTCGACCTCCTCGAAGGTGAACGGCTTCATGATCAGGTCGTCGGCGCCGGTCTCGTCGAAGATCGAGCTGCGCTGGGTGTCGAACCGGCCGGTCAGAACGATGATCGGCACGGTCGCGAAGCGCTCCTCCTTCTTCAGCTCCCGGGCGACGCTGAGCCCGTCCACGACCGGCATCACCTTGTCCACCAGGATCAGGTCCGGGGGATCCTCGCGGGCGATCTCGAGGGCCTCCCGACCGTCCCTGGCGCAGCGGACGTAGTAGTCCTGGGACGACAGCCACTCGCGCAGCAGCCCCAGGTTGTCCTCGAGGTCGTCGGCGACCAGGATCTTGTAGTGTTCGGACATGTCAGTCCATCTGCTTCCTCAGAAAGGTGGGGATGTCGAGCTGGTCCTGAAGGGACGCGTAGTTGGGACCGTGGGGCGACTCGGACGGAGCCGGCACGGTCGGGGTCGACGGCGAGCGCCTCAGGAAGGATGGGGAATCGAGGTCGCGGGGGTGCCGGAGCGTCCCCCCTGGGGCCTCGGCCGACCCGGCGCGGCCGGCGCCGGCGGCCTGGCCGGCCGCGGCCTGGGCCGAGGCCTCGCGGCTGAACCCGGTGGCGATGACGGTGATCTTGATCTGCTCGCTCACCGCGTCGTCGATCACCGTGCCGAAGATGATGTTGGCCTCGTGGTGGGCGGTGCGCTGCACAAGGCTCGACGCCTCCGCCACCTCGTGCAGGGTCATGTCGGGGCCGCCGGTGATGTTGATCAGGATACCGCGGGCGCCGTCGATGGTCGCGTCCTCGAGCAGCGGCGAGGAGATGGCCCGCTGCGCGGCCTCCACCGCGCGGTTGGTCCCGGAGGCGACCCCGGTGCCCATCAGCGCCATCCCCATGCCGCTCATGATCGTCCTGACGTCGGCGAAATCGAGGTTGATCTCGCCCGGGATCGTGATCAGGTCCGAGATCCCCTGGACGGCCTGCCGCAGGACGTCGTCCGCGAACAGGAAGGCGGCCGACAGCGGCATCGATCGGTCGACCGAGTTGAGGAGCTTCTCGTTGGGGATGCAGATCACGGTGTCGACGCTCTCGTGCAGCTCCCGCAGCCCCTGCTCGGCCTGCTGGCGCCGCTTGTTCCCCTCGAAGCCGAACGGCTTGGTGACCACGGCCACGACGAGCGAGCCGAGCTCCGAGGCGAGGCTCGCGATGATCGGGACGGCGCCGGTGCCGGTCCCGCCGCCGAGGCCCGCGGTGATGAACACCATGTCGGCGCCCTGCAGCGCCTCGATGATCTTCTCCGAGTCCTCGAGGGCGGCCTGGCGCCCGATCTCCGGATTGCTGCCGGCCCCCAGCCCCTTGGTCAGCTTGCCGCCGATCTGCAGCTTCAGGGGCGCGTGCGATGTCTTCAGGGCCTGGCAGTCGGTGTTGGCCACCATGAACTCCACCCCCTTCAGGTTGGTGGAGATCATCCTGTTGACGGCGTTGCTCCCGCCGCCCCCGACGCCCATCACCTTGATGTTGGCGCCGACCAGACGGGTCTCCTCGAAGGAGATCCGAGGCATGTCCTTCGGATCCCGCTCATCCATCAGTATCATCCCGACCTCCTCTAGAAAAGTTCGCTCAGCCAACCCCGGACCGCGTCCGTGACCCGGGACAGAAAGAAGGGGTGGACATCCCGCTCGGGCGAGGTCCGGCGATGCTGCGCTCCGTGGAGCGCCAGCCCGACGGTGGTGCTGAACTGGGGGGTGGAGACGGCGTCCGCGAGCCCCCCGATCTCCGACGGCTCGCCCCGGCGGACGGGGGCGTCGAGGGCGTCCTCGGCGATCTCGGTGATGCCTTCGAGCATCGACCCGCCGCCCGTCACCACCACCCCGGCATGGATGGCGCGGTCGAACCCGCTCCTCACGAACTCGTCGCCGATCAGGGTGAAGATCTCCTCGACCCGCGGCTGGATGATCTCGCAGAGGATCTGCCGCGACAGGACGCGGGACTTCCGCCCCCCGACGCTCGGCACCTCGATGGTGTCCTCGTGATCGACGAGCGACGCCAGGGCGCAGCCGTGGCGCTTCTTGAGCTTCTCGGCCTCGGGGACGGGCGTGCGCAGGCCCACGGCGATGTCGTTGGTGACGTGCTCGCCGCCGGCCGGCAGGATGGCGATGTGGCGGATCGCCCCCTGCTCGAAGATCAGGAGGCTGGTGATCCCGCCGCCGATGTCCACCAGCGCCACGCCCATCTCCCGCTCGTCCTGGGTCAGCACCGCGTCGGCCGCCGCGAGCTGCTCCAGGACCACGGCCTCGACCTCCACGCCCGCGCGGTTGACGGCGTTGACGAGGTTCTGCGCCGCGCTCACCGAGGCGGTCACGACGTGCACGTCCGCCTCCAGCCTGGCCCCCGTCATGCCCACGGGGTCATGGATGCCGCCGTTGTCATCCACCGCGAACTCCTGCGGCAGGACGTGGAAGATCTCGCGACCCGGCGGCAGATTGACGGCGCCGGCGGCGTCGAGCACGCGCCGGACGTCGTCGCGGGAGACCTCGTGGTCCCGCCCCGCGATGGTGACCACCCCGCGGCTGTTGAGGCCGCGGATGTGGGGGCCGGCGATGCCCACGAAGGCGCGGTCGACGGTGCGGCCGGCCATCAGCTCCGCCTCCTCCACGGCCTGCTTGATCGAGGCCACGCAGCTGTCGAGGTGGACCACCAGCCCCTTGCGCATGCCGCGGGAGGGGCAGGAGCCCGCGCCGATCACCTGGATCGAGCCGGAGTCGGTCGGCTCGGCGATGAGCACGCAGACCTTGGTGGTCCCGATGTCGAGGCCCACGATGTGCGAGGATCTCCTTGGCATGTCACCGGCCTCCCGAGGGCGACGGCCGGAAGACGATCCGATCGCGGAACCGCAGATCGACGTAAGCCCCATCGCCGAAGTGGGTCGCGAGGTATTCGCGCATCGCCAGGAAGCGCTCCAGGTTGGCGCCGAAGTCCCCGGGGTGGAGGCGGACGGGGGGCCCGCCGTCGTTCATGACCAGCGTGATCCGATCCGCGCGCGCGAGATCGACCTCGGAGATCTCCCGCAGGAGATCGGGGTGCCGGGCGCGCAGGAAGTTCAGCAGCTCCAGGCCGCGGCGGATCCGGCCGCGGGATCGCTCGGGATCCCGGTCGCCCACGCCGGCGAGGATCGGTGCGGAGTACTCGCGCGTCCCGGCGTCGTACGCGGCGATCGTCTCTCCGTCCCCGTCGACCAGCATGACGCGCCCGCCGATCAGCGCCAGGCCCCGCGGGGTGCGCTCCTCGATGGTGCAGTACAGGCGGTTCGGGAGCACCCTCTTGACGAACGTCCGCCTGACCCAGGGAAAGGAGGACAGCTCCCGCTCCAGCCGGGCCAGGTCGAGCCGGAAGAGGTTCGTGCCCCGATGGCGCTCGAGCTCGCGGCGCATCGCCTCGCGCGGAGCGTGGCGCGTCTCCGACAGGTCGACCCCCTCCAGCCGGAAGCGCGGTGCGTGCGTGAGGTAGTAGCGCGCGGCGTAGACGCCGCCGCCCGCGAACCCGATCCCGAACAGCGCGCCGAGGAGAAAGAGGCGTCGGCGCCAGGTCCTCCCGCGGCGGCTCCGGCGCACCTGCTCGTGCTGGCGGCGCCGCAGGAACCGCGGCGAGACCGTCCCCGCCCGGCGTCTCACGCCCACAGGATGACCTCCGGCTCGAGGGCCACGCCGGTCTCCCGGAGGACCGCCTCGCGCACCACGTCGATCAGCGCCCGGACGTCCCGGCAGGTGGCGCCTCCCCGGTTGATGATGAAGTTGGCGTGGACCTTGGAGACCGCCGCCCGGCCCACCGCGCGCCCCTTGAGGCCGGCGGCCTCGATCAGCCGTCCCGCATGGTCGCCCTCGGGGTTCTTGAAGATGCACCCGGCGTTGCGCGCGCCGGCCGGCTGCGTCCGCAGGCGGCGGTCGTGGTAGTCCCGGACCCGCTCGGCGACCCGCGCCGGGTCGTCGGGGGCGAGGCGCAGGGTGGCCCGGGCCACGAACCGCCCGTGCAGCCCCGGGCTCGAGCGGTACGCGAAGGTCGCCGGGCCGCAGGGCGTCTCCTCCAGGAGGCCCTGCCGCGAGACGGTGGTGAGCGAGGCGACCGCCCGGCCGAACGATCCCTCGTGCCACCCGGCGTTCATCCGGACGCACCCGCCCACGCTCCCCGGGATCCCCTCCGCGAACTCCAGCCCCGAGAGCCCCGCCCGGGTCAGCCGCTTGACCAGCCGGGGGACCGAGTAGCCGGCGCCGACGCGCACCGTGTCGCGGTCGATGCGCGGCGGCGCGCTCATCGCCTCGGAGGCGATGACCACGAACGACGGTCCCTCGTCGGCGACCAGGATGTTGGAGCCCGCCCCTAGGAAGTCGAACGGCACCCGCGCGGAGGCGAGCCGGGCGAGCAGGTCGGCCAGGGGCTCGACGCGCTCGGGGACGAGGAAGAGGCGCGCGGGCCCGCCCACGCCGAGGGAGGTCCGCGCATTCAGCGGCACGTCGCGCAGGACCCGCACCCCCGGCGATTCGCGCAGGATCGCCTCCGCCCCGTCGAGCCAGCTCCGCGTCACCGTCGCCAGCACTCCCGACCTCGATGCGCCGGGCGCCTCACGGCGCCCGGAGGGTCCCGACGTACTCGTCCCCGGCGCGGTAGACGCTTCCCGCCCCGAGGGTGATCACCATGTCCCCCTCGCGGACGCGCTGCTTCAGCCAGGCCGGCACGTCCTTCAGATCCTTCACCAGCGTGACGTCCTTGTGGCCGTGCTCCTCGATCGCCTTCGCCACCGCCTCGGCGGTGACGCCCGGGATCGGCGTCTCTCCGGCGGGGTAGATGTCGGTGACCGCCAGGACGTCGGCGTCGTAGAAGGAGCGGGCGAACTCCGTCAGCAGGGCGCGCACCCGGGTGTAGCGGTGCGGCTGGAACACCACGACGGTGCGGCGGCCCCATCCCTTCTTGGCGGCCGACAGGGTGGCCAGGATCTCCGACGGGTGGTGCCCGTAGTCGTCGATCACCATGACGCCGCCCGCCTCCGCCTTGAGCTGAAAACGCCGGTCGGCGCCGCCGAACTTCCCCAGCTCGGCGGCGATGGCGGCGAACGGGACCTCGAGGTCCAGCCCGACGGCGATGGCCGACAGCGCATTGGCGACGTTGTGCCGTCCGGGGACGCGCAGCGTCACGCGCCCGAGCTTCTCCCCCTGCAGCAGCACGTCGAAGGAGGCTTTGAACCCCTCCAGGCGGACGGACGCGGCGGACAGGTCGGCCTGCGCCGAGAACCCGTAGGTCACGACGCGGCGCGTCAGGCGCGGCAGGATCTCCTGCACGCGCGGCTCGTCGAGGCAGACGATGCCCACCCCGTAGAACGGGACCTTGTTGAGAAAATCCGCGAACGCGTCCTTGAGCCCCGAGAGCGACCCGTAGTGATCCAGGTGCTCGGCGTCGATGTTGGTGACCACCGCGATGGTCGGGGAGAGCCGCAGGAAGGAGCCGTCGCTCTCGTCGGCCTCGGCGACGAGCAGGTCGCCGCGCCCCAGCTTGGCGCTGCTGCCGAGGACCTCGAGGCGGCCGCCGATCACGATGGTGGGGTCGAGGCCGGCGCCGGTGAGCATCTGGGCCACCATCGACGTGGTGCTGGTCTTGCCGTGCGAGCCGGCGATGGCGACTCCGTACTTGATGCGCATCAGCTCGGCGAGCATCTCGGCGCGCGGGATCACCGGGATCTGCCGCCGGCGCGCCTCCTGCACCTCGGGGTTGTCGGGCTTCACCGCGGAGGAGGTGACGACCACGTCGCAGTCGCCGACGTTCGACGGGCGGTGGCCCCGGGCGACCCTGCCGCCCAGGCCCCGCAGCCTCCGCACCGCGGCGCCCTCCTCGAGGTCCGAGCCGGTCACCTCGTAGCCCAGGTTGATCAGCACCTCGGCGATGCCGCACATCCCCGAGCCGCCGATGCCGACGAAATGGATGCGGCGGGTCTTGCGCAGCATCACCATCGCTCCCGTCCCTCCGCTGCGCGGCGCCTCACGCCAGCAGCTCCTCCGCCATGTCGGCGATCCGCGCGGCCGCGTCCGGCCGCGCGAGGGCCAGCGCCGCCTCCTCCATCGACGCGAGGCGGCCGGGATCGTCCCGCAGCGACAGGATGGCGAGCGCCAGGGCCCGGCCCGAGAGCCGGGACTCCTCCATCAGGATCGCCGCGCCGGCCCGCTCGAGCGCGCGCGCGTTGCGGCGCTGGTGGTCGTGCGCGGAGGTCGGCAGGGGCACCAGGATCGAGGCCCTGCCGCAGGCGGCGATCTCCGCGACGGTGCTGGCGCCGGCGCGCGCGATCACCAGGTCCGCCGACTCGTACGCCTCCCGGATCCGGGTGATGTACGGGACGACGTTTGCCCGGAAGCCCGCGGAGTCGTAAGCGTCCGAGACCCGCCGGCAGTCGGCCGGGCCCGTGCCGTGCAGGAACCGCAGCCCCGACCGGTGCTCCCGCAGGTGCGGCAGCGCCTCGATCAGCGCGCCGTTGATGGCGCGCGACCCCTGGCTGCCTCCGAAGATCAGCAGGTCGAACGGCTCCCCGCGCGACTTGCGGCGCGCCGCGCGGAACTCCGGCCGGACCGGGTTGCCGGTCACCTCGCCCCGGCCCCCGAGGAGCCGGCGCGTCTGCTCGAACGACACCGCGACAGCGCGGACCCACGGCGCCAGGATGCGGTTGGTCAGCCCGGGGTGGTAGTTCTGCTCGTGGATCAGGGTCGGGACGCGCAGGATGACCGCCGCCGCCACCATCGGCCCCGACGCGTAACCGCCCACTCCGATCACGAGACCCGGCCTCATCTCGATCAGGTGTCGCAGCGACCGCGCGAACCCGGCGGCCGCTCGCAGCCCGCCGCGCAGGCGGCCCGCGACCGTCCCGCCGACCACCCCGCCGCTCGGTATCGCCAGGAGACTGTACCCGTGCCGCCCGAGGATGTCGCGCTCGAGCGGCAGCCCGGCGCCCGCGAACACGATCTCAACGTCCCTCCGCCGCCCCTGCAGCTCCTGGGCGATGGCGATCCCCGGGTAGAGGTGCCCCCCGGTCCCGCCGCCGGCGATGACGATCCTCTCCCGAGCCACGCCGTCCCGCCTAGGAGGAGTGTTGCGAGATGTTCAGCAGCACCCCCAGAGCGCACAGGTTCACCACCAGGCTCGATCCCCCGTAGCTCAGGAACGGCAGCGGCACGCCCTTGGTCGGCAGCATCCCGAGCGCCACGCCGATGTTCAGCCCCGCCTGCAGGATGAACCACAGGGTGATCCCCATCCCCAGATAGTAGCCGCCCCGATCGGGCGCGCCGGACGCCGCCGACACGCCCCTCCAGAAGAGCACGGCGAAGGCGGCGATCACCCCGATCGACCCGACGAGCCCGAGCTCCTCGGCGATGACCGAGAAGATGAAGTCCGTGTGCGGCTCGGGGAGGAAGAACAGCTTCTGCCGGCTCTCGCCCAGGCTGGTGCCGCCGATCCCGCCGCTGGCGATCGCCAGGATCGACTGCCGCATCTGGAAGCCCGACCCGAGGGGATCGGCCTCGGGGTCGAGGAACGCCCGGATGCGATCGATCCGGTACGGGGCCTGCAGGATCATCACCCCGAGCGAGGAGACCCCGGCCCCGACGGCCGCCAGGAGGTAGTGGTAGCGCAGCCCGCCGAGGAACAGCATCAGGAACGCCAGCGCGACGTACAGGCAGGCGGTCCCCAGGTCGGGCTCCAGATAGACCAGCAGCGCCAGCTGTCCGACGACCAGGGCGCAGGGCGCCACGGTCCCCATCAGGTCGTTGATGCGCTCGTCCTTCCGGCTCAGGTGGTAGGCGAGGTACAGCACCAGCGCCAGCTTGGCGATCTCGGAGGGCTGCATCTGGATCGGCCCCAGCCGGAGCCAGCGCTGCACCGGCCCGCCGGGGTCCTGCGCGAGCACCGCTATCAGCAGAAGGGTGCTGATCCCCAGCAGCAGGTAGACCGCGGGACGCCGCAGCAGGCGGCGGTAGTCGAGGTGCATGGCGAGGCCCATCACCCCCAGTCCGATCGCCAGCGACGCCCCCTGTCTCAACAGGAAGTGGTGCGGGCTCCCGTATCGCTCCAGGGCGATCACCGCCGAGGCGCTGTAGATCATCACCAGGCCGAACAGCGGCAGCCCCACCCCCACGCCGAACAGGGTCCGGTCGAAAGCCAGCTTGCGTCCCATCGCTCAACATGCCGTGGCGGACGGCGCCCGCCCGGGGAGCGCGCCGGAGCCGGGACCCGCCGCTCCCCGCGCGGCGAGCGCCAGCACCCTCCGCCTGAAGTCGTCCCCCCGTTGCTCGAAGCCGGCGTAACGGTCGAAGGAGGCGCATCCGGGAGCCAGGAGCACCACGCCCCGGGGCGGCGCCGCCTGTCGCGCCGCCTCGACCGCCTCGGCCATCCCCTCGACCCGGGTGGTCGGCACGACCTCGCCGACCTGTTCGGCGATCCGGTCGCGCGACTCGCCCATCAGGACCAGGTGGGTCACCCGCTCCCGGATCGCGGGCACCAGTCCCCGGAAGTCTCCGCCCTTGTCGCGCCCGCCCAGGATCAGGACCACGCCGCCCGGGAAGCTCGCCAGCGAGCTGCGGGTCGCCCCCACGTTGGTCGCCTTGGAGTCGTTGAAGTAGGCCACGCCGCCGACCTCGGCGACCCGCTCCAGGCGGTGCGGCAGGGCGCGGAAGGAGCGGATCGCGGCCGCGGCCCGCTCCGTCGGGACGCCGCAGATGTCGGCCACCAGCAGCGCGGCCATGGCGTTGTCCAGGTTGTGGTCGCCGAAAAGGGGAATCGCCCCGATCGGCACCTCGCCTCCCTTGCGCCCGCGCGGCCGCAGGACGATCCGCCCTCCCGAGATCCCGGCTCCGCCGGGCGGCGGCGCGGCGCGGCTGAAGGGGTGGACGCGGGCGCGCAGCGATCCGGCGCTCCTCCAGACCGTCGGGTCGTCCCGGTTGAGCACCGCGTGGTCGAAGCGGCGCTGGTTCAGGAAGATGCGGCGCTTGGCGGCGTAGTAGGCGCGCGCGTCCGGGTAGCGGTCCTGGTGGTCCGGGCTGAGGTTGAGCAGCACCGCGATCCGCGGGCGCAGAGTGTCGATGCCCTCCAGCTGGAAGGAGGACAGCTCCACCACGTAGTGCCGGTCCGGCGCGTCGCTCTCGATGAGATCGCTGAGCGGCGTCCCGAGGTTGCCGCACGCGATCGCCCGCAGGCCGGCTCCGGACAGCAGGTGCGCGGTCAGGGCGGTGGTGGTGCTCTTGCCGTTGGAGCCGCTGATCCCGATCAGCGTCCCCCTCAGGAACCGGGAGGCGAGTTCCACCTCGGCCACGATGCGCGCGCCCTTCCTGCGCGCCTCGGCCAGGGGCGGGGCGGCGAGGGGCACGCCCGGGCTGACCGCGACCAGGTCCGCGCCTAGCAGGGTCGGGACGTCGTGCCCCCCGAGCTGCAGCTCCACCCCCGAGCGCCGCAGGCCGGCCACCTCGGGGCCCAGCTCGCCGGCCCCGCGCAGGTCGGTGAGGACGACCGAGGCGCCGCGCGCCACGAGGAAACGGGTCAGCGCGAGGCCGCTGCGCGCCGCGCCGATCACCACGACGCGCTTCCCCTCGAGCTTCGGAGGGCCCGACGTTCTGCGCGGACGTGCGGCCATGGCTTCCCCCTACCGCAGCTTCAGGGTGGACAGCCCCATCAGGGCGAAGATGATCGACACGATCCAGAAGCGGATCACGACCTTCTGCTCGGGCCAGCCCCCGAGCTCGAAGTGGTGGTGGATCGGCGCCATGCGGAAGATCCTCTTGCCGCGCGTGCGGTAGGAGACCACCTGGAGGATCACCGACAGCGCCTCGATGACGAACAGCCCGCCGACGAACAGCAGGAGGATCTCCTGCTTGATGAGCACCGCCACCGTGCCCAGCGCCCCTCCCAGGGCCATCGACCCCACGTCCCCCATGAACACCTGCGCGGGGTTGCAGTTGAACCACAGGAATCCGAGCGACGCGCCGACGATCGCGCCGCAGATGATGGCCAGCTCCCCCGTCCCTTTCACGTTGGGCACGTCGAGGTAGCCGGCCACCGTCGCGTGGCCGGCGATGTAGGCCAGGATGGCGTAAGTCCCGGAGGCGATCATGGTGGTCCCGATGGCCAGACCGTCGAGGCCGTCGGTGAGGTTGACCGCGTTCGCCGCCCCGACGATGACCAGCACCGCCCACGGGACGAAGGCCCAGCCGAGGTCGGGGGTCCATTTCTTGAAGAACGGGAAGCTCAGGTGGGTCGTGTAGCGCCCCTGCTCGGCCAGGATGAGCAGGGTCAGGGCCAGGAGCAGGGCGACGGCGCACTGCGCCGCGATCTTCCGGGTCACAGTCAGCCCGAGGGACCTCTTTCTCGTGATCTTGAGGTAGTCATCGGCGAAGCCGATGACGCCGTAGAGGAGCGTGGACACAAGAACCATCCACACGAAGGGGTTGGAGAGGTCAGCCCAGAGGAGGGAGGGGAGCGCCACAGCGATCAGGATCAGCAGCCCCCCCATGGTGGGAGTACCGCTCTTGCTCTGGTGAGAAAGAGGTCCCTCGGGTCTGATGTGCTGCCCGATCTGGATCTCCCGTAGCCTGCGAATCAGGCGGGAGCCCAGGGCGAGACTGATCAGGAGCGCCGTGAGGGTGGCCAGCGCCGTCCTGAATGTGATGTACCTGAAGACGTTGAGGACCTTGAGGGCGTCGTGCAGCGGGTAGAGGATGTGGTACAGCATCAGTGCTCCCCTCCCGCGCCCGCGGCGGGGGGGCCCGCCCCGGCGCGCCCCGCCAGCACCACGCGCTCCATGGCGACGCCGCGCGAGCCCTTCACCAGGACGAGGTCGCCGTCGCGCAAGGCCGCGGCGACGAAGGAAGCGGCCGCGTCCGAGTCGCCGAAGTGGTGGACCTCGCAGGCGCCGCCGGCGGCGCGCGCCGCGGCGGCGGCACGCGCGCTCAGCTCCCCGACCGCCACGAACAGCTCGATCCCGGCCGCGGCGACCGACTCCCCGAGGCGGGCGTGCGCGGTCCTCCCGTAAGGGCCCAGCTCCAGCATGTCTCCCGACACCAGGACCCGCCGGCCGCGGGGACGGAGGCCGCGGAGCAGGTCGATGATCCGCTCCATCGCCGACGGGTTGCTGTTGTACGACTCGTCCAGAAGCTCCACCCCGTTGGGCAGGCGGTGCAGGACGCCGCGCATCGGCGGGGGGCGGACCGACGCCAGACGGCGGGCGATCAACCGGGCGTCGACGCCGAGCCAGAAGCCGATCGCCGCCGCCGCGAGCGCGTTGTAGACGCTGTGCCTGCCGGCCATCCCCAGGCGCACGGGGACGCGCTCCGCGCCGCGGCGCAGGACGAACCGCACGGAGTCGATGCCCTCGAGCGCGATCTCCTCGGCGGACACCTCGGCCGCACGGGAGGCGATCCCGAACGGCAGCCGTGCGCCGGGGAAGGCGCGCCCGAGGCGGGCCGCCGGCGGGTCGTCGGCGTTGAACACCGCGACGGCGTCGCGGCGCATGGAGCGGAACAGCTCCCCCTTGGCGCGCGCGATCCGCTCGAGGCTCCCGAAGTGCTCCAGGTGGACCCGCAGCACGTTGAGGAGCACGCCCGCGTCCGGGTCGGCGATCTCGACCAGGCGGGCGATCTCGCCCTCGTGGCTCATGCCCATCTCCAGGACCGCCGCCTCGGCGTCGTCCCGCATGCGCAGCAGCGTCAGCGGCAGCCCGTAGGCGTTGTTCAGGTTCCCCTCCGACCGATGGGTTCGATAGCGCCCGCCCATCACCGCCGCGGCCAGCTCCTTGGCGGTGGTCTTGCCGGCGCTGCCGGTGATCCCGACGACCCTGAGGGGGCGGCGGCGCCGCAGATGCGCGCCTAGGTCCTGAAGCGCCCGGGTGGTGTCGCTCACCCGGATCAGGGCCGGCGTCTCGGCGAACGCGCCGGCGCCGCGGGCCACCACCGCCGCCCGGGCGCCGCGCGCCACGGCCTCTCCCACGAACCGGTGGCCGTCGTGGCGCGGCCCGACGATGGCGAAGAAGAGATCCCCGGGGCGCACGGTGCGCGAATCGATGCTGTAGCCCGCCACCTCGTGCCCCGCCCCCGATTCGGGGGGGCGCGATCCGAAGGACAGCTCCCCCCCCACCGCCTCGGCGATCGCGCCGAGGCTGTACGTCGCCATCGTCAGCGCGCGGCGCAGCCGGGTCCGACCCGGCCGCGCGCGCGCAGGCCTTCCCGGGCCACCTCGCGGTCGTCGATCGGGACCGTCCGATCGCCGAGGATCTGGTAGGTCTCGTGTCCCTTGCCCGCGAT
>JBHIBC010000032.1:0-29969 GCA_046758905.1 Acidobacteriota bacterium
CCCAGCCGCCAGCGATCGTCGCGCAGTCGCCGTCGGCGGTCGGCGCACGCCCGCAACAGCGCGTCGAGGCGCGCCGCGCGGTCGGTGGCCCGCGAGCCGCCTGCCGGGAACCGGACGACCTTCATCCTGGGGGTCCCTCCTGGAGGATGCCCCAAGTGTACGGCGAATGCCGCGCGAGTCAACCCGGGGGAGGCCTTTAACCCTCATTCATGCTTGACTTTGTAAAGGGGTCGCCGTATAGCGTCAGGTCGGTTCCTCGTTCCCCACACGGCGCGAAGAGGAGGGGGCTGCTCGCGATGCGGAAGGCGTCCGGAGTGATCCTGGCCGCGGTCGCCGTCACCTCCCTGCTCACAGGCCCGAGCCGGCCGGCGCCGCCCGGGCCGGCCCCGCCCCGCCGGGTTCCGCCTCCGACCGTGGAGCCGACCCTGCCCGTGGTGCCCGACCTCCGCCTCTCCGAGGTCCAGGGGGATCAGCGCGGCGGGACGGCCCGGCTCACGATCGACATCGACGCCGACCCCGTGGTCCGGGATCTGGAGCTCAGGCTGGTGTTGCCGCGCGGATTGCGCGCCGAATCGGGGCCGTTCGTCGCTGGCCGGCCCGTCTCGATCCCGGGCCCGGCCGCGCCGCAGCTGTTCTCCGTCCCGCTGCTCGCGGACCACGGGGGCGCCCTGCCGATCCGGCTGGAGGTCGCCTATCTCGACGCCGAGGGTCGCCCCGTCCGGACCCGGCAGGGCGCCACCCTCCGGCTCGGATTGGCCGCGCCCGGGGGCCGCCTGCACCTCGGCGCCTACGAGGTGATGGGTGTGCGGCTCGAGGACCTGTCCCGATGAGACGCGGGACCCGGGCCCTCATCCCACTCCTTCCCGCGCTCGCGCTGGCGGGCTCGACGGCCCTGGCCGATTACACCGTGAGCGGCCGCTTCCTGTACGTCGATCGGGAGTTCGACGCCTCGGGGTTCACCGGCGTCGAGCCGGAGCTGCCGATCCGGCTCGCGGACGTGCAGGTGGTCGCCGGGGCCAAGATCGTGGCCAGCGGAGTCACCGACGCCCAGGGGAACTTCCTCATCGGGGTCCAGGACTCCCGGGTGCGCGACATCTACGTCCGGGCGCTGGCGCGGCGGCAGACGAGCGTCTCCGTGCCGATCGATGTCCGCTCCGGGAACCAGGCCGGCACGATCTGGTCGGTGCGCACGCAGACCTTCTTCGGCCACCCGCCCGACCAGGATCTGTTCATCGGCACGATCGTGGCGGTGCCCGAGGCCGGCGGGGAGGCGTTCAACCTCCTGGACACCGCCCTTTACGGGGCCCAGTACCTCGACACCGTCAAGGGCCCCGGCCCGGGGCCGCTTCTGCTGATCGTCTTCAACGCCTCGAACCCGAACCTGTCGAGCTTCAACCCGAGCAACAACTCCATCACCCAGGCGCGCAACGCCGGATACGACGACACGGTGCTGCTGCACGAGATGGGCCATTACATAGTCAACAATTACTCCGCGAGCGACAGCCCCGGGGGGACGCACCGGCTGAGCAACTGCAACCAGAACATCATGCTGGCGTTCGACGAGGGGCACGCCAGCTTCTGGGGGCTCTCGGTCCGGCGCCACTTCAGCCTGCCGCGCAGCCACCTGTACGTCCGCACCACCGGCCAGGCCGGCCCGGGGAACCTGCAGTTCTACTTCGACATCGAGAGCCAGACCCCGTTCAGCTGCGACGGGGCGACGAGCGAGACGACGGTGTACGCGGCCCTGTGGGACATCCTCGACGGGCCCGGGGCGACGGACGACACGCCCGGCACCGACGAGCCGTGGGACCTTCTGAGCGGGCTGGACCCGGAGTACTGGGCGGTGATGACGGCCTACCTGCCCACGGCGGTGAACATCAGTCTGGAGGATTACTGGGACGGCTGGTTCAGCCCGCCGATCGCCAACGGACGGCACCCGGAGATGGTCTCCGTGTTCCGCGAGCTGTCGGTCGAGTACTTCACCGACGAGCGGGAGCCGAACGACCTCGTCGGGGAGGCCATCCCGGTCTTCCCCGGGCCCGCCATCTACCACCAGACCTACTTCGCCGACCGTGATCTGGACCTTGTGGGCGAGCCGGACGTCGATCTCTTCTACTTCGACGCGGTCGCCGGCGCCCGCTATACGATCGAGACCTTCAACCTCTTATCCGACGCCAACACGAACCTGGAGCTGCTTGCCGCCAACGGGACGACCGTCCTCGCGAGCAACAACGACCGCGACGCGTTCGACAGCTCATCGCTCATCCTGTACACCGCCAACAAGACGGACCGTCTCTACGTCCGCTCGACGCACGCGCCGGACGCGGGGATCTACGGGTCGTACGATCTGCGCATCGGGGCCAGCTCATCCGGGGTCGACGCCGACATGGACGGGTACCCCGCGGACGTCGACTGCGACGACGCCGATCCCCTTGTGCACCCGGACGCCCCCGAGGTCTGCAACGGCGTGGACGACGACTGCGACCTGGCGGTGGACGAGGGCTTCGACCTCGACGGGGACGGGTTCACCGGCTGCGGAGGGGACTGCAACGACGCCAACCCGTCGATCAACCCGGCCGCGGTGGAGGTGTGCGACAGCATCGACAACGACTGCGACGACGAGGTGGACGAGGGCTTCGACCTGGACGGCGACGGGGTCACCGCCTGCGGCGGCGACTGCGACGACGCGAACCCGCTCGTCTTCCCCGGGCAGGCGGAGGCGTGCAACGGCATCGACGACAACTGCAACGGCCTCATCGACGAGGAGTTCGACGGCGACGGCGACGGGGTCACCGCCTGCGGCGGCGACTGCGACGACGCGAACCCGCTCGTCTTCCCCGGGCAGGCGGAGGCGTGCAACGGCATCGACGACGATTGCGACGCGCTGGTCGACGAGGGGTACCCCGATACCGACGGCGACGGGCTGGCCGATTGTGTCGACGCGGACGACGACGGGGACGGCGTGCCGGACGCCCTGGATTGCGCGCCCCTGGAGTACTCGATGGACCGCATCCCGGACGCGGTGATCAGCCACGGAGTGGAGTGGAACCCGCCGACGGCGGTCTTCGCCTGGGACCCGATCGAGCAGGCGCACGTCTACAACCTCTATCGGGGCGTGGTGGCGCTGCCCGACGGCTGGTCCTTCGACACCCTGTGCCTGCTGTCGGAGGCCACCGTCGAGCGGATCGAGGACGACGCGATCCCGCCGGTCGACTCGGTGTTCTACTACCTGCAGGCCGGGACGAACCTCTGCGGCGAGGGACCTCTGGGGGCGGGGACGGACGGGACCCCGCGTCAGGCCGTGCTGGCGTGCGAGCCGCAGGGGCGGGACACGGACGGCGATCTCGTCCCCGACCTCACCGACAACTGCCCGATGACGCCGAACCCCGATCAGGCGGACGCCGACCGGGAGGGCCGCGGGGACGCATGCGACAATTGCCCCCTCGTCCCGAACCCAGACCAGCGGGACCTAGACGCGAACTCGGTGGGCGACGTGTGCCAGGACGGCGACGGGGACGGGGCCACGGCCGACGTCGACTGCCGGGACGACGACCCGTCGATCCACCCGGGGGCGGCCGAGACCTGCAACGGCGTCGACGACGACTGCGACCAATTGGTCGACGAGGGGTTCGCGCTCGGCGAGCCCTGCTCGGCCGGCGTCGGGGCCTGCGAGCGGAGCGGCGAGACGGTCTGCGCCGCGGACGGCGGGGGGACGGTGTGCGGGGCGGTGCCGGGCGATCCCGCGCCGGAGGAGTGCAATTTCCTCGACGACGACTGCGACGGGCTGGTCGACGAGGACTTCGATCAGGACGGCGACGGCTTCACGTCGTGCGGGGGGGATTGTGCGGACGACGTCGCCGAGGTCCACCCGGGCGCGGTGGAGGTGTTCAACGGGGTCGACGACGACTGCAACGACATCATCGACGATGTCGTGGAGGTGCTCGCCATCACCCTGGCGACGCACCAGGTCAGCAGCTTGAGACTGACCGTCGAGGCGACCACCAACTACCCGGTCGGCTCGGTGACGCTCTCGGTGGTGGGGTATGGCGAGATGTCGTACGTCGCCACCAAGGGGGTCTACCGGTTCGTCCAACAGCCGGCCGACTTCCCCGCCGGCGGAACCGTCACGGTGGTCTCCACCGGAGGCGGCTCGGCCACGTCCGCGGTCGAATCGATCTGAGTCCCGGCCCGAGAGGGCGCCGCCGGCCGGGGTCAGGCGGCGCCCGCGGCCCCGGCGCGCAAGCGGCCGAGCACCCGGTTGACGGGGTTGCGCCGGCTCAGGAAGCCGATCACAGGCCGTCTCCGGATCCCCAACCGGCGCAGCGCACGGACGAGCCCCGGGTGGTGCGGGTTGAGCCGCAGCCCGCGCACGTACGCCTCGAAGGCGCTCCGTCTGTCGCCGGCGCGGGCGCAGACCTGCCCCAGGTTCAGGTGGAGGTCGGGGTTGTAGAACTCGGCGCGCGCGGCCCGCTCGCACAGCTCACGCGCCTCGCGGTGCCGGCTCGAGCCCAGGCACAGGCAGAGCCCGAAGTACGACAGGTAGCTCATCGGCAGCGGCGCCCCGCGGTGCCCCTCGATCTGCATGGCGGCCTCGATGTAGGCCAGGGCCTCCAGGTGCCGGCCGTCGGCGACGGCCCGGAGGCCTTTCCTGAACACATTCTTCGACATCGACGATGGCATCGGGCGAACCCTCCAGGGGCTCGAATATAGGGCGCCCGCGGCGCGGTTCAAGGTGCGCCGGGCGATCGCGCGCCGTCGTCGCGGCTTTTGCGGGGATTACCGGGTCGTTATCCCGGGTGGGCAGCGGGCCTCATCCGCGATCGAGGGCGGCGACGAGGGGCTCGTTGATCTGCACCTCGCTCCGCTGCCGCAGCCGCCTCAGGAGCGACCGATACAGGCGATCGCGGCGCTGTCGGATCAGCGCATCGCGGATCGCGTCACGCTGAGTGGCGAGGTCCTCGAGATGGTCGCGCCGCTCGCGCACCGACAGGACCAGGAATCCGGAGGGAGTGAGAAGCGGCTGCGCGATCTCGCCGGGCGGAAGCGAGCGCAGCAGGCGGCCGACCGCCGGCACGCCCACCACGTCCGGGAGCGGCGCGCCGCGCGCCAGGTCGTCCGCGGTCCTGACCTCCAGCTTGAGACGGCGCGCGAGATCTCCGATCGTCCCTCCGTCGCGCCGCACCGCGGCGATCGACTCCTCGAGGGCGGCGCGCTGCCGGTCGGCCCGCAGGTCCTTCACCACCTGCTCGCGCACGGCGTCGAGCGGCTGCGGCTCGGGGGGCACCGTGCCGGTGATCTGCACCACGACCTGGCCCAACGGCACGGGGATCGGGCCGCTCACCTCGCCCTCCCCGAGGCTCATCATCCGGGCGACGACCGCCTGCGAGGCCGCCAGGCCCGGGAGGGCGTCCCCGGGGCGCACCACTCCCGTGTCGCTGACCGTCACTCCCTGCGACCGGGCGACCGTCTCCAGGCGGCCCCCCCCCGCCGCCTCGGCGAACTCGCGGCTGCGCTCGAGGACCAGGGACCGGGCCGCCGCCAGCCTGAGCCCCTCGCGCAACTGGTCCCGCGCCTCCTCGAAAGGCACCGTCCGAGGATCGCGCGCGTCCGTGACCTTGATGATGTGGAAGCCGTAGCCGGTCCTCACGAGATCGCTGATCTCCCCGACCGCCAGCGTGAAGGCGGCCTCCTCGAACTCCTTCACCATCTGGCCCCTGCCGAAGAAGCTCAGATCGCCGCCGTTGGAGGCGGAGCCGTCCTCGGAGTTCTCGCGCGCCAGCTCCGCGAAGTCCTCCCCCCCCCGGGCACGGCGCAGCACGTCGCGCGCCTTGGCCTCGATCTTCTCGACCTCCGACGGCGAGGCGTCGGGGGCGACCCGAAACAGGATGTGCGAGGCCCGGCGCTGCTCGGGGAGGGAGAAACGGGTGGGGAGGGCCCGGTCGTAAGCGGACCGGACATCCTCTTCGGAGACCTCCACGGAGTCGAGCACCTCGGAAGGGGAGAGCAGGACGTAGATCCCCGTGCGCCCCTCGCCGAGGGAGTAACGCTCCGTGTGTCGCCCGTAGTAGCGCCGGATCTCCTCGTCCCCGGGCTCCCCGCCGGCGAGGGCTCCGGAGGGCGGGAGCAGGACGTAGTCGACCGTGGACCGCTCGTTGCGCTGCAGGAACTCCTGCAGGACCTCCGCCTCGGCGACCGTGACGCCGTCCTCGATGAGGGCACGGAACTTCTCGATCAACAGCTCGCGCGCGACCTGGGACTCGTAGTCCTCAATGCTGACGCGGCCCCCCCGGAAAAGGTTCCGGTACCGCTCCAGGCCGATGAACCGGCCGTCCTCCTGCAGCGCCGGGTCCCGTGTGATCGCCTCGGCCACCTCGCGCGGCGACACCCGGAGGCCCTGCGCCAGGGCCTCCTGATAGACGAGCTCCTCGTCCACGAGCCTGTCGATCGCCTGCCGGCCGACACGGATCAGCGAGCGCCGCTCGGCGTACTGGTCGCCGAGAAGCGACTGGTAGCTGCTGTCGAGCTGCCGGGCGTAGCTCTGGAAGACGGGGATGGGGATCGGGTGCCCGTTCACCCGGGCGGCCCAGTCGGCGGCGCGCCCCCCCCGGGGGGCGCTCCCGCCCACGTTGAACGCCCACCAGATGAACATCACCACGATGATCAGGAGGAGCCACTTGAGGTAGCGGAAGTACTCCCGCATCTGCTGCAGCATCGCCCGGACCTCGCGGGGCACGCCTCCGGCGCGCCCCGATTCGCTCGTGAGGACGCCAGTGTACCGGCGGCACCGCGCCCCCGCAAGGGGCCTCTCTTGCGCGGCGCGATCGCGCTCCTATATTGGATCTTCGGCCGACCGGGCGGAATCCCGTCTGCCTCCGCGGGGGAGGGCTCAAACAGCCGCAGGTCAGTCAGGTGCGTGAGAGTCGCCGGGGGCCCCAGGCCGGGACGAACGACATGGCAGTCAGGGGGAACCGACCTCAGATCCTGCTCGACTGGACGACCGTCTCCTACCGCAGCATCATGCGCGGCGTCGTCTACCTGGTGCTGGCTCTGGCGCTGGGCGGTATCTTCTACTACCTGAAGGCCGCCCGGCGCTCGGGGCCCGGCGAGCTGGCCCTCCAGGAGATCGGCCGGGCCGAGCGCATGTACGAGGAGGCCTCCTCCTCCGCCTCCGACGATCCGCGGGTGAGGCGGATCGTGGAGAGCGCCGGCAAGCTGCTGGACGCGGCCCGGACCTCCTACGGGCGACAGGATTATGACGACGCCCGGGCCACCGCCCAACAGTCGCAGTCGTTCGCGCGCAAGGTCCTCGACGGGGCCGGCGGAGACGCGTTCACCGCTCAGGTCTATCGATACGAAGGGGACGTCAAGATCAAGAGGGCGCGCCAGTTCGTCTGGAACAACGTCAACGCCAGCATGGCGCTCCGGGTCGGGGACCAGATCAAGACGGCCAGCAACGGGTCGGCCCAGATCATCTATTTCGACGGGACCATCACCACGATCAAGCCCGGCTCGCTCCTCGAGATCCGGGGGATCTCCGAGGATCCCGCCACGCACGTCCGCAAGGTCAGCGAGAGGCTGGATCGGGGCGGCGTCTCGGCGAGCATGCCCGGGACCAACGTCGCCGGATCGTTCCATGAGATCACCACCGAATCGGCCACGGCCCGGGCCACGACCAGGGCCCGGTTCGAGGTGGACTACGACTTCAAGACCAGGAGGACCCGGACCGAGGTGCACAGCGGACGCGCCGAGGTGAAGGTGGCCGGGTCCACCATCACGCTGAAGCCCCGCGAGCGCCTGGAGGTCGACCGGAACCGGGTGGTTCGCCGCCAGAGGCTGCTGCGGGCGCCCACGCTGTTCGACCCGTCCGACCAGAGGGTGTTCGTCGTGAGCGAGCCCCGCAACGCCGCGACCACTCTCAGGTGGGCGAAGGTCAAGGGCGCGGCCCGCTACCGGCTCCAGATCGCCCGCACCGGCCTGTTCGGCAGCCCTCTGCTGGACAAGCGCGACGTGCGCTCCACCAGCGTGAAGATCCCGGGCCTCAGGGAGGGGAACTACTACTGGCGCGTGTCGGCGTTCGACCGCAACGGCGTGGAGAGCGCCTTCTCCGGGGTACGCGCGTTCAAGGTGGTCAGCGCCCGGCAGCAGCGGCCGGACGACGCGGTGCCGCCCAAGCTCGAGGTGACCGAGTTCCTGCCCACGGGGCACCTGGTGATCATCAACGGGAGGACCGAGCCGGGTGCGGTCCTCACCATGGACGGTCAGAAGATCGACGTGTACGACGACGGCACCTTCACGGCCGTCCTGCGAATGAAGAAGGAGGGCTTCAACCAGATCGAGATCGTAGCCCAGGATCCGGCGGGCAACACGACGCGGGCCCGCAAGAGGGTCTACGTCGAGGCGTACTAGCGGGGAGCGGCGCATGCCGCCACGAGGCGGCTCCGTCCCGATGATCCTCGGGGGACGCACGAGCGCCCGCGGCGGCCCGTCCCCTTCTCCCGTTGAGCGGGCGACGGTTTGCGCCGGCGAGGCTTTCGTCGTCCAGCCAACAAATTGACTTTGGCCGAGCACGGCACTAATATGAGACTCCGCCGCGGGGTCTCTAAGGTGTTGTAGCGCAGGGCGTTGCGCGATCGGAGCGGGTCGTGGTCCCGGGCCGCGTCCGGGGCGCGCCGAAAGGAGCGGAGGGGGAGGGACGACGTGGGAGCGACGATGGCCTGGAGCCCTAGGTCGGTGCTGAGCCTGTTCTCCAACGATCTGGCGATCGACCTCGGCACGGCCACCACGTTGGTCTACGCCAAGGGCAAGGGGATCGTCCTGTGTGAGCCGTCGATCATCGCGGTCAACCAGCGCAACGGCAGGGTGGAGGCGGTCGGCAGGGAGGCGAAGGAGATGCTGGGGCGCACGCCGGCCAACATCATCGCCATCCGTCCGATGAAGGACGGGGTCATCGCCGATTTCGAACACACCGAGAAGATGCTCGACTACTTCATCAAGAAGGCCCACAACCGATCGCTCGGGGTTCGCCCACGCATCGTGGTCTGCGTCCCCGCCGACATCACCCAGGTGGAGAAGCGGGCGGTGAGGGACTCCGCGTACCGGGCCAAGGCGTCGGAGGTCTACCTCGTCGAGGAGGCCATGGCCGCCGCCATCGGCGCGGGGCTTCCGGTCACCGAGCCCACGGGCAACATGATCGTCGACATCGGGGGCGGGACGACCGACGTCGCGGTCATCTCGATGGCGGGGATCGTCTACTCGCGCTCGGTGCGGATCGCCGGAAACCGCATGGACGAGGACATCATCCAGTACATCAAGCGCAAGTACAACCTGCTCGTGGGCGAGCGGAGCGCGGAGGAGATCAAGATCAACGTCGGATCGGCGTTCCCCCTCGAGGAGGAGCTGACGATCGAGATCAAGGGCCGGGACTTGGTCGAGGGGATCCCCAAGACGCTGGTGATCTCCGACGAGGAGGTCCGCGAGGCCCTCTCCGAGACGGTCTCCAACATCATCGAGGCGGTGCGGGTGGCCCTCGAGCAGACCCCGCCCGAGCTGTCCGCCGACATCGTGGACAAGGGCATCGTGCTGACCGGCGGGGGGTCGCAGCTCAAGAACCTCGACAAGCGGCTTCGCGAGGAGACCGGCCTCCCCGTCTCCATGGCGGACGACCCGCAGGCGTCGGTCGTGCTTGGAACGGGCAAGATGCTGGATGACTTCAACCTCCTGCGGAAGATCGCCCTCGACTGAGCGGCCGCGCACGAGGTCCGACAACGCCCGCAGGAGCCTGGGGAGCTGAGCCGATGGCGGGCCTCCTGTCGGAGCGGAAGCCGTTCCTCCTCCTCCTCGTGCTGCTCGCCCTCAACCTGGTCCTGATGTCCGGCAGCGTGCGCAGCGCCCGGGGGGGATCCGTCCTCGAGGAGGGGATCCTCACGCTCGCCTCGCCGCTGCTCAAGGCGACCTCCATCACCACGCGCTGGATCTCCGACGTCTGGAGCGGATACGTCGACCTGCGCGGGATCCGCGAGCAGAACGCCGATCTGCGGCGCCGGATGGATCGGCTCGCCCTGAGGGCGCAGGAGCTGGAGGAGATGCGGCACGAGGTGGCCCGCCTCCGGCAGATGCTGGACCTCAGGGAGCGAGTGCGCCGACCCTCGGTCGCGGCGCACGTGATCGCCCAGGGCACCGCGGGCGGATCGCGCAACCTTCTCCTGGATCGGGGGGCGCGCTCCGGGATCCGCATCGGCCAGCCCGTGATCGCCCCGCGCGGCCTGGTCGGCCGGGTGATCGAGTCGGCGCCGACGATCAGCAAGGTGCAGACGATCCTGGACCCCAGCTCCGGCGTGGCGGCGCTGATCCAGAGGACCCGCGTGCAGGGGCTCGTGGTAGGCGAGGGCGACCGGGGCTGTCGGATGGAGTACGTGATAGAGCTGTCCGACGTGGAGGTGGGAGACGTGGTGGTCGCCTCGGGGCTGGATCGCATCTACCCGAAGGGGCACCTGATCGGGGTGGTCGCCTCGCTCGGGGAGGGCGAGCGGCTGACGCGTTACGTGGGCGTCCGGCCGGAGGTCGATTTCCGGCGGCTCGAGGAGGTGCTGGTGCTCCTGGATGCCGAGGGGCCGTCGGTGGAGCCGGGGCCGTGAGGGGCGTGGCGCGCGGGGCGCTGGCGGTCGCCGCGGCCTGCCTCGGACACCTCCTCCTGACCACCTACGCCCCCTGGGTGGCGCGGCGCTGCGACCTGTTCACCATCCTGGTCGTCTACTACGGCCTGACGCGCCCCCAGCCGGCGGCCATGCTGATGGGAACCGGGGCGGGGCTGGTGCAGGACTCGCTGCTGGGATCGATCCTCGGCCTGGGCGGCTTCAAGAAGACGCTCATCGCCTATCTCGTCGGGTCGATCGGATCGCTGTTCATGCTGAACCAGGCGGTCCCGCGCTTCGGGATCCTGGTCGCGGCGACCTTCGTGGAGCCGCTGGCGGAGCTGGGACTGTCGGTGGCCATGGGGCAGGGCTTCGTCTTCCCGACCCTCACGGACCTCCTCCAGAGAGGGCTCGGGAACGGCGTTGTGGGCCTGCTGGTGTTCTGGGGCGCCGGGCGCCTGCCGTGACCCCGATGTTCACGCACCTGCGCGACAGGGATTTCCGCGACCCCCACGAGGAGCGCCGCCTGGGGGCTCGGATCGGGTTCCTGCAGGTGGCCTTCGGGGCGATCCTCGCCTTGTACCTCACGGCCTTTTGGTACCTGCAGGTCGTCAAGGCCGACTATTACCTGAGGCTGTCCGACAGCAACCGTCTGCGGCGCGTGACGCTCCCCCCGTTGCGGGGCGTTATCAGCGACCGCGAGCGGCGCGTGCTGGCCAGCAACCGGATAGCGTTCAACATCCGGCTCGACAGGGAGAAGGTGGAGGACCTCGATGCCTTCCTCCCCAGGCTCTCGACCATCCTGGCGACGGACGAGGCGACGCTCCGGCGCCGGCTCGAGAAGTACCGCGGCCGGCCGATCTTCGAGCCGGTGATCCTCAAGGAGGACGTCGACTTCACCGAAGCGGCCTACATCGAGTCGCGGCGACTGGAACTGCCGATGCTGTCGGTGCAGGTGGAATCGCGACGCCACTATGCTTACGGAGCGCTCGCGGCGCACGTCCTCGGCCACGTGGGCGAGGTGAGCGACGAGGAGATCCGCTCCGACCCGGAACGGACCTACGAGCTGGGCGAGATCCTCGGCAAGGCCGGCGTGGAGAGGCGGTACGAGAGGACGCTGCGCGGCACCAAGGGGTGGAAACAGGTCGTGGTCAACAACCTGGGCCGGCAGATCCAGGAGGTGGAGGAGGGACGCAAGCCGAGCCCGGGACACGCCCTGCGCCTGACGATCGACCTGGACCTGCAGCGCGTGCTGGAGGAGGCGTACGGGGAGGAGGCGGGCTCGGCGGTGTTCCTGGACCCCCGCTCGGGTGAGGTGCTGGCCGTGGTCTCTAGGCCGGCCTTCGACCCGAACGCGTTCGCCAGCCGCTTCTCGCAGGACACCTGGGAGGGGCTCGTCCGGGACCCCCGTCATCCGCTGCAGGACCGCGCGTCGCTGTCCAAGTTCGCCCCCGGATCCGTGTTCAAGATCGTCGTGGCCATCGCCGCCCTGGAGGACGGCGTCGCCGGGCCCGATCGCAGCGACCACTGCACCGGCTCGTGGCGGCTGGGCAGGAAGACGTACCAGTGCTGGGCCATCCGCAAGGGAGGGCACGGCACGCTGGACATGGTCGACGCGATCGCTCAGTCCTGCAACGTTTACTTCTACAAGCTCGGCCACGAGATGGGGATCGAGCGGATCGCCCGCTGGGCGCGGGTGCTGGGGTTCGGGCGGCCGACCGGCATCGACCTCCCGAACGAGGAGGAGGGGACCGTGCCGGACCCGGAGTGGAAGCGACGGGCCATGCCGAACGACCCCGTCTGGCACCCGGGAGAGACGGTCTCGGTGTCCATCGGACAGGGGGCGCTGGAGGTGACGCCGTTCCAGATGGCCGTGTTCGCGGCCGCCGTCGGCAACGGCGGATCCCTGTACCGCCCGCACCTGGTGCTCGCGATGGAGACGCGGGAGGGCGTTGAGGAGGAGAACCGCGGGGACTTCCTGATGCGGAAGATCGATCTCCACCCGAGCACCCTGCGTACGATCAAGGAGGCCATGTGGCGGGTGGTGAACGACGGCGGCACCGGCGCCCGCGCCCGGATCCCCGGCCGCGACGTGTGCGGCAAGACCGGGACGGCGCAGGTCTTCCGCGTCTCGCGGTACACCGACGCCGACAAGATGCCGAAGGAGATGCGCGACCACGCCTGGTTCGTGGGGTTCGCGCCGAAGGATCGGCCCGAGATCGCCTGGGCGGTCTTCGTTCAGAATGGGGGCCACGGGGGGACCGCGGCGGCGCCGATCGCCCGGGCCGTGCTGGAGCGATTCTTCGAGAAGCGCGCCGCCCCGAGGGAGGAGGAGCGAATTGCCCGCGCGTCGCTACCTCGATAACTTCGACTGGATCCTGTTCTCGGCGACGCTGGCGGTCTGCCTCGTGGGGCTCGGCGTGATCTACTCCGCCACCGCCGGGACGCCGGCCGCCGGAGCCTTCTACCGGCAGATCCTCTGGCTCGTCCTCGGGCTGCTGTGTCTGCTCGCGGTGCTGGCCGTCGACTACCACACCCTGGCGGAGTTCTCCTACTTCCTCTACGGCCTGGCGGTTCTCCTCCTCCTGCTGACCCTCGCCTTCGGGCGCACGGTGAACGCCAGCCGGTCGTGGATCGGGTTGGGGCCGCTCCAGTTCCAGCCGTCGGAGCTCGCGAAGGTGGCGACGATCCTCATGGTCGCCGCCTACCTGGGACGGGATCGCGTCCGCGGCCTCGGGTTCGTCAACTTCGCGGCCCTCGCCGGGATCGTGGGGCTCCCGGTCCTGCTGATCCTGAGGCAGCCCGACCTCGGCACCGCGGTCACGTTCGCGCCCCTGCTGGCGGGGAGCGTCTTCCTCGCCGGCATCCGCGCGCGGACCCTGGTGATCCTCGTGCTGATCGCGGCGCTGTTGCTGCCGCTCGTCTGGGGCCAGCTCAAGCCGTACCAGAAGGAGCGGGTCATGACGTTCCTGGAGCCGACCCGCGACCCGAAGGGGGCCGGGTACCAGCTCATCCAGTCGCTCATCGCGGTCGGCTCCGGCGGCCTCCTCGGCAAGGGATTCCTCGCGGGCACGCAGGGGCAGCTGCAGTTCCTCCCCGAGCAGCACACCGACTTCATCTTCGCCGTCCTCGCCGAGGAGCGGGGCTTCGTCGGGTCGATGCTGCTGCTCGGCCTCTACTTCATTATCATCTACCGGGGCGTCGCCACCGCCCGGGCGGCCCGCGATCGGCTGGGGGTCTTTCTGGCGATGGGCGTCGTGTGTGTCTTCGGGGGACAGGCGCTCCTGAACATCGGGGTCGTCGTAGGCCTTCTGCCGACCACCGGCGTGCCGCTCCCGCTCATGAGCTACGGGGGCTCCTCGCTCCTGAGCACCCTGATTGGCCTGGGATTCGTGCTCAACGTCTGGATGAGGCGTCTGGTCAACTGAGCCTTGCTCCGGGAGATCCTGATCGACAGCGCCGGCGGCGAGATCCGCGTGGCGGTCCTCGAGGATGGCCTCCTCACGGAGGCGTTCATCGAGCGGCCCGGCTCGCGCGGCGTGGCCGGGAACATCTACAAGGGGCGGGTGAGCAACATCCTCCCGGGGATGCAGTCCGCCTTCGTGGACATCGGCCTCGACCGGAACGCCTTCCTGCACGTCGAGGATCTGGTCGGCCGCTCCGACGACCTAGGCGGAACCTGGAGCGAGGGCGGGGTGGAGTCCGCCCCAGCGGCGCCGCCGGCCCGGTCCTGCGGGGCGCGGATCGAGGAGCTGCTCGGGCCGGGTCAGGAGATCATCGTTCAGGTCGCGCGCGACCCCGTGGGCCAGAAGGGAGCCCGGATCACCTCGCAGGTGGCGGTGCCGGGCCGCTTCCTGGTCCTCCTGCCGAACGTCGACCATGTGGGCGTCTCGCGGAGGATCGAGGATCCGGGCGAGCGCGACCGCCTCAGAGGCCTGGTCGGGGAGCTGGCGGGCGACCTCGGGGAGGGGGCCGGGTTCATCGTGCGCACGGCCGGCGAGGGACGCGCCGCGGCGGGGTTCCTCTCGGACGCCCGCTACCTCGCCGGGCTCTGGAACGAGGTGCGGCGGCTCGCCTCGTCCCGCGCGGCGCCGGCCCTGCTGCACCGCGAGGTCGGCGCGGTGGCGAAGGTGCTGCGCGACCTCTTCCACCAGGACGTCGCGAAGGTAGTCGTGGACGCCCCGAGCCTGTTCGAGGAGGCCGTCGGGGAGGTCAGCCGCATGCAGCCGGAGCTGGCCTGCCGCATCCACCTGCACGCCGGCCCCGAGCCCCTGTTCGGCGCCCGCGGGGTGCAGCGCCAGCTGGATCGTGCCCTCCGCCCCAGGGTGTGGCTCCGATCGGGAGCCTCCATCGTCATCAATCAGACCGAGGCGCTGGTCGCCATCGACGTCAATACCGGCAAGTACGTCGGAGGGCGCGGCCTGGAGGAGACGATCCTGCGCACCAACCTGGAGGCGGCGGCGGAGATCGCGCGCCAGATCCGCCTGCGGGACCTGGCCGGGATCATCGTGATCGATTTCATCGACATGGCGTCGCCGTCGAACAGGGAGAGGGTGTTCGAGGCCCTGCGCCGCGAGCTGAGGAAGGACAGGTCCCGGGTCCGGGTTCTTGAGATCAGCGAGTTCGGCCTCGTCGAGATCACGCGCCAGCGCACCCGCCCGAGCCTGGAGCGCCTCCTGTGCCAGGCCTGCCCGAGCTGCGGCGGGTCGGGCCGGGTCAAGAGCCCCGAGACGTTGTACTTCGAGATCGTGCGGGAGGCGCGCGAGGTCCTCAGGCGATCGCCCGGCCGCTCGCTCCGGGTGCGGGTTCCCTCGCGCCTCGCGCCGGCCCTGGAGGCGCAGTGCGGGCGGCTGTGGGAGGCGCTCGGCCTCGAGCCGCCCGCGAGGATCCATGTCCAGGAGGACGCGACGCTCGGTCAGGAGCAGATCGTCATCCTGCCGGTGTGACGGTCCGGCTTCCGGCGGCGGCCGGGAGATCGACCCGGACCCTCGTCCCCCGCCCGGGGGCGCTGTCGATGCTCACGCTGCCGCCGTGCTCCTCGACGATTTTGCGCACGATCGCCAGCCCCAGTCCGGTCCCGTGGCGCTTCCCGTGGGAGAAGAACGGCTCGAACAGCCGTCGGCGGACCTCCTCGGGCATGCCGCGGCCGGAGTCATCCAGGGTGATCTCGCAGCGGTCGCCGCGGCGGCCGCACCCGACGGCGAGACTGCCCCCGTCCGGCATCGCCTCCAGGGCGTTGGCGATCACGTTGTGCAGCACCCGCAGCATCCGCGCCGGGTCGACCATCGCCCGGACCTCCTCGTCGAGCGACAGGTCGAGACGCACGCCGGCCCGCCTCAGCTGCGGCCCAAGGGGCTGGAGCGATCGCCGGACCAGATCGGCCAGGCGGGTGGCCGAGCGCTGCAGGGGAGGCGCCTCCCGGGAGAACTGGAGCAGGTCGCCGGTCAGGTCGGCCAGCCGGTCGACCTCGGCGATGATGGTGCACAGGTGCGGCCGGGAGGGGTCGCCCTCGGCCGTCCGCGCCAGCAGCAGGTCGGCGAGGCCCCGGATGGAGGTCAGGGGGCTACGCACGTCGTGGACGATGGCCTTCGCCATCTGTCCCATGGCGAGGGTGCGCTCGGCCCGCACGCGCTCCTCCACGAGCCGGCTGTTCTGGATGGCCACGGCCGCGAGCCCCGCGAGCGCCTCGAGCAGCGGCAGGTCGGGCTGGTGCTGCGGCAGCGGCCTCCTGCTGTCCAAGTAGACGACCCCGATGACGTCCCCCCGCAACGCGAGCGGCAGGCAGAGGATCGCCTGCAGGCGGAGGCGGACGATGCTGGCGGTCACCGAGGGGCCCGGGCCGTCCGCGAGGTTCTCCCTGTAGATCGGCCGTCCCGTGCGCGCGACCTCCTCGGCGACCGAGCGGGAGACCTCCACGTTGGCCCGATCGCCGAGGTGGCGCGTCCAGGGCTCCAGCCGGTCGGCCACCCTCAGGAACAGGTAGCCGCGCTCCGCGCCCGAGAAGCGCAAGGCTCCGTCCAGGACCCTCCCCAGGACCTCGTCCAGGTCGAGCGACGAGGTGATCGCGCGGGCGATGGCCATCAGCGTCAGCAGGCGGTCGCCGGCGCCGGGCTGCTCCGGCTCGGACAGCAGGAACCGGATCGGCGCGATCCCCCCGCCGTCGAGCTCGATGCGCGCGCCGTGACGGAGCCTCACGCCCCCTCCGCCCACCGTCCTGCCGTCGACGCGGACCGTGCCCGCCCGGGGATCCGGGATGAGGTGGTGCGCACCCCCCAGGACCACGATCTCCGCGTGCCGGGGGAGAAGGCCCGCTCGCTCGAGACGGAGATCGGACCCCGGCGCGGACCCGATGCGGAACGGCGTCCGCCCGACGGCCACGCTCCGGCGCGGTCCGTCGGGAGGATCGAGTTCCAATCTGGCGCCGGTTCGAGACACGCGGGGACCCCCGGGAGCGGCTTCCACGCGGCCAATATGAAACCCCGGGCGGGACGGCGCAAACGGCCGCAGCGCGGATCCTGCCGGCGGGCTGTTGACGGGGGCGAAGGGAGGTGGTATCTTGGGGCCCCCGGGTGAGACTGAGTCGCAGTTGCACCCACCTCTCCCCGGGCCCATCACTGGGGGCGGCCGTGAGGACCACCGAGACGGACACCCTGGCGCAGTTCGGCGAGTATCTCGAGGGCCAGGGCCTGCGCACGACAAGGGAGCGCCGGCTCATCGCTCGCGAGGTCATGGCGATCCGCGACCACTTCGACCCGGAGCTGCTGCAGAGCCGGCTGCGGAGGAAGGGGGTTCGGATCAGCCGGGCGACGATCTACAGGACGCTCGAGCACCTGATCAACAGCGGGCTGGTGCGCAAGACCAGCGTCGATCTCGAGCGCAAGGTCTCCTTCTACGAGAACACGCAGGTGCGGAGCCACCACGAGCACATGGTCTGCATCGGCTGCGGCGCGGTGATCGAGTTCACCTCCAACGAGATCGAGGCGCTGCAGGACGAGCTCTGCCGCGAACACCGGTTCAAGGCGATACGGCACACGCACCAGATCCTGGGGTACTGCCGCCGATGTCACTGAGGGCGCCTCTCCACCGGAGGCTTCCGTGATCCCCGCCGCGCGGTGGGGGGCCGCTCCCCGCGAGCGTCCCGCCGACCAGGTCGTCCTGCTCGGCAACCCGAACGTCGGCAAGAGCGTCCTGTTCGGGCTGCTGACCGGCCGGTACGTCACGGTGTCCAACTACCCCGGGACGACCGTCGAGGTGAGCCGCGGAACCCTGCACCTAGGCGGCGTCCGGCACACGGTGATCGACACGCCCGGGGTGAACACCCTTGTGCCGATGTCCGAGGACGAGCGCGTCGCGCGCGACATCCTGCTCGCCGAGCGCCACCGTGTCGTCATCCAGGTGGGGGACACGAAGAACCTCGGCCGCGCGCTCCTGCTGACGCTGCAGATCTCCGAGATGGGCCTCCCCTTCGTGCTCTGCCTCAACATGCGGGACGAGGCGACCCGACGGGGGCTGCGGGTGGACTGCCGGCGCCTGTCGGAGCTGATCGGCGTCGACGTGGTGCCGACCGTCGCGGTTCGGCGCGAGGGGATCGGCCAGCTGACGTCGGCGCTGGCCTCGCCCCGGCGATCCTCTTGGCGGATGCGCTACGACCCCGGGATCGAGGCGAAGGCCGAGGAGATCGCGTCGCTGCTGCCGGAGGGTCCGCTCGCGCGGCGTTCCCTCGCGCTGATGATCCTGGCCGGTGACGACTCCCTGGCCGATTGGCTGCGCGCCCGGCTGCCCGAGGCGAGGCTCGACCGGATCGAGCACCTGCGCCGGGAGCTGCAGCGGGCCTACCGGCTGCCCCTCGGTATGGTCATCAACCAGCAGCGACGCAGGGCGGCGGAGCGTCTCGTCGCGCAGGTGCGGCAGGGGACCCTGAGCGAGCCGCGGTCGATCGGGAGGTTCCTGGAATCGGCGACCCTCCATCCGGTATGGGGGCTGCCCGTATTGGCGGCCGTCCTGTACCTCATGTACCTGTTCGTCGGCGTGCTGGGCGCGGGGACGGCGGTCGATTTCCTCGAGGTCACACTGTTCGAGGGCTACCTCAATCCCTGGGTCACGCGCCTCGCCGACCGGCTCGTGCCCTGGGCGTGGCTGCGGGACCTGTTCGTCGGGCCGTACGGCCTGATCACCATGGCGCTCACCTACGCGATCGCGCTGATCCTGCCGATCGTGACCACCTTCTTCCTGGCGTTCGGGCTGCTGGAGGACTCGGGATACCTGCCGCGGCTCGCGATCCTGATGAATCGCTTCTTCAAGGTGGTGGGGCTGAACGGCAAGGCGGTCCTGCCGATGGTGCTGGGACTGGGGTGCGACACCATGGCGACACTGACCACGCGCGTCCTGGAGACGCGCAAGGAGCGCACCATCGCCATCCTGCTGCTGGCGCTCGGGGTGCCGTGCTCGGCGCAGCTGACGGTGACGCTGGCGATGCTCTCCGGACGGTCGTGGGCGGCGACCGCCATCTGGCTGTCGGTCGTCGTCGGCACCATCGTCGTGGTGGGGTTCCTGTCGTCGAGGCTGATCCCGGGACGGGGCTCGGACTTCGTCCTGGAGATCCCGCCCCTGCGGGTGCCGACCCTCGGCAACATCGCCGTCAAGACGCTCGGCAGGGTGGAGTGGTACCTCAGGGAGGCGGTGCCCCTGTTCCTCCTCGGCACCCTGATCCTGTTCGTTTCGGACGCGGTGGGGCTGCTCCGGTGGGTCGAGGCGGCGGTGGCGCCCGTCGTCAGCGGGGTGCTGGGCCTTCCCGAGTCGGCCGCCGGGGTCTTCATCCTGGGCTTCCTGAGACGGGACTTCGGGGCCGCGGGCCTGTTCCGTCTGGCCGACGCGGGGAGCCTGGACACCGTCAACGTCGTGGTCGCGCTGGTCACCATCACCCTGTTTATCCCCTGCATCGCCAACCTCTTCATGATCGTCAAGGAGAAGTCGTGGGGGACGGCTCTCGCGATCGCGGGCTTCATCTTCCCCTTCGCCATCCTGGTCGGCGGCGTCCTCAACCTACTTCTCCGCAGCGCGGGGGTGTCGCTGTGAGCGCCGCCGGGCCGGCCGCCGCGCGGGGCGAGCCGCCGACGGCCGCCGGACATCACTGTCCGCTGTGCGGCGGCTCGTTCGCTCAGGAGGAGCACTGCTCGATCTGCCCGATGACCGCCTACTGCAACACCCTGTGCTGTCCGCACTGCGGGTACGCCTATGTGGAGCGCTCTTCCGTCGTCGATCTGATCCGGCGGCTGTTCGGGCGTCGGGCTCGTCGCGCGCGGGGCGGACCCGCCGGAGGTCACCGTGGGTGAGCTGCTGCGGGAGACGATCGAGAGACACCGGGTGGAGGATCTGGCCGAGCAGCTCTGGGAGCTCGCGGAGGAGGGGAGGCGCTCGGTGCCCGATCTCGAGGCGCGATCCGAGCTTCGGGAAGTCCGACGCACCCTCGAGAGGATGGCCCGGGAGGGGCTCGTTCTCCTGGACGGCGACGACGTCCGCCTGACGCCCGAGGGCGAGGGCGTGGCCGTCGAGATCGTCCGGCGCCACCGGCTGGCCGAGACGCTCTTCTCGCTGCTGTTCGACCTGGCGGAGGAGGAGGCCGAGAAGACCGCCTGCGAGTTCGAGCACATCCTCTCGAGGCAGGTCACCACCTCGGTCTGCACCTACCTGGGGCATCCCCCGGCCTGCCCCCACGGCAAGCCGATCCCGCGCGGGCCGTGCTGCGGGACCTTCCGGGTTGAGGTGGAGCCGCTGGTCCGCAGGCTGGCGGATCTGAAGCTCGGCGAGACGGGGACCATCGTCTTCATGACCCCCGACTCGAAGAGCCGGTTGTCGCGGCTGAGCGGGCTCGGGGTGGTCCCGGGAAGCAGCCTGAGGCTGGTGCAGAAGCGGCCCTCGGTCGTGGTGGAGGCAGGGGCGACGACCCTGGCGCTCGACCGGGCGATCGCGGACGAGATCTTCGTCAAGCGGAGCGGCGGGTAGGGTGGGGCGGCCGGTCGGACGGGGGCGGGGAGCCGGGACCGTTATGAGACTGAGTCCCAATCACAGAATGCACCCGGGCCGTGCGGCGCGGCGCGTGCTGGCGGCCGCGCTCCTGGCGTCGGGCGCGGCGGCGGCCCCGTGCCTCCCCGATGGCCCGGCTTCCGCAGGCGCAGCGCCGGGCCGCCCCGGGACCTTGCTCTCCCGGGCCCGGTACCTGATGGGGACCGTGCTGTCGGTGACGGTCCCCGCGGCGACGGGCGACGAGCCGATCGACGCGGCGTTCGCCGAGGTGGCTCGGCTCGAGGGGATCCTGAGCAATTGGCGCCGGACAAGCGAGATCTCCCGGCTCAACCGCTCGGCCGCGCGCGGCCCGGTGCGCTGCTCGGACGATCTGTTCATGGCCGTCGCCGCGGCGATTCGTTGGGCGGAGGAGACGGCCGGGGCCTTCGACCCCACGGTCGAGCCGCTGGTCCGCGCCCTCGGCCTGCGTCGACCGGAGGACCGGATCCCGGAGGAGGCGGACGGGCCGGCGGCGGAACCCGGGCCGCACGACCTGCCCTCCGGCCGCGACGGGGGATGGCGGTCGGGGCCGGCCGGTCCGGGCCCGGTGGGCTACCGGCTCGTGCGGATCGACCCGGCGGGCCGGACCGTCCGCTACTCCAGGCCCGGGACGGGGATCGACCTCGGCGGGATCGGCAAGGGGATCGCGCTCGACGCCGCCGCGGGGGTCCTCAAGCGCCGGGGAGTCGCCTCGGCCCTGCTCGACTTCGGCGGGCAGCTGCTCGCCTACGGCCCGGGGCCGGACGGCGACGGCTGGTCGGTCGGGATCGCCGATCCCATCGACCGCCGCGCATCGGTCGGCTCCCTGCGCCTGCGCGACGCCTCGGTCGCGACCTCCGGCAGTCGGGAGCGTGCCGCCCCGGGTCGGTCCGGAAGCGTGGGGCACATCCTCGACCCGCGCCTCGGGCGCGCCGCGCGTTTCTCCGGCACGGTGTCGGTTGTGGCCCGGAAGGCGACCGATGCGGACGCCCTGTCGACGGCCCTCTTCGTGATGGGGCCGGAGGAGGGACTCGGCTGGGCCGAGGAGCGCGGCACGGCCGCCCTGTACCTGTGGCGCGACGAGGCGGGCGCCCTCGAGCGCCGGATGACACAGGAGTTCGAGAGGCTTTCTGCGGACGATTGATCGCGCCGTGGTGGCGCCGCTCGCGTGAGGGCAGAGCGCTCCGGGCGGAGAGGAGGACAACTTTGGGGCAGATACGGAGGCGGGACATGCAACCTGACATTTCCGACAGCGGGGGCCCGATGCGCTGCGCCGCGTCTCGGCCGATCCGGAGGAACTGCTGGATCGTCGTGCTCGGCGCGGCGCTGTCGCTCGGAGCGGCTGCGGGATCCGGTGCGGCCGAAGGGCCGGCGCAGGCCGGCCGCTCCGCGGAGGAGGAGGAGGACGCCGTCGCACGGCGGCTGCGGGAGCTCGAGGCGCGGATCGGGCGGCTGCTGGCACAGGTCGAGAGGCTGCGGGCCGCCGCGGCGGGCTCGGCCGCCGTCGCCGAGCTGGAGAAGAGGATCGAGGCGCTGGCCCGGGAGATCGAGCGGCTGAAGATCGGCGCGGCGGCGGCCCCCGAGGCGGAGGAATCGATCCTCGGCCTCGGCCCCGCCGCCTCCAAGATCTACAAGCTCAACCGGGGGGTGTCGATCGGCGGCTACGGCGAGATGCTGTACCAGAACCTCGACTCGAGGCGGGACGACGGCACGACCTCGGCCGCGACCGACCGGCTCGACTTCCTTCGGGCCGTCTTCTACTTCGGGTATAAGTTCAACGACCGCTTCCTGTTCAACTCCGAGATCGAGTTCGAGCACGCCGTCGCCGGCGACGGGGAGGCAGGCGAGGTGGCGGTGGAGTTCGCCTACATCGATTTCCGGGCGTCGCGCCGCTTCGGAGCGCGCGGCGGGCTGCTCCTGATCCCGATGGGGTTCCTGAACGAGCTCCACGAGCCGCCGATCTTCCACGGCGCGCGACGGCCGGAGGTGGAGCGGTTCATCATCCCCACGACCTGGAGGGAGAACGGCGTGGGGGTCTACGGGGAGGCGGGACCGGTGTCGTACCGCGCCTATGTCGTGGCGAGCCTCGATGCGCGCGGATTCACCGCCGAGGAGGGCATCCGGGGCGGCAGGCAGAACGGGTCGAGGTCGGCCGCCGAGGATCTCGCGGTCACGGCGCGCCTCGACTACTCTCCCGTCCCCGGGGTTCTGCTGGGCGCCTCGGCCTTCACCGGCAGGACGGGGCAGGGCGACCCGGCGCGGGGCGGCGCCCGGATCACGCTGTGGGACGCCCACGCCGAGTGGGGCTGGCGCGGTCTGCGTCTGAGAGGCCTGTACGCGACCAGCGAGCTCGACGACGCGGATCGCGTGAGCGCCGCCAACCCCGACACGGTCGGCGAGGAGGCGAGAGGGTGGTACGCCGAGATCGCCTGGAACGTCCTGGCACCCGCCGGGCGCACCGGCCAGGACCTGTCCCCGTTCTTCCGCTACGAGGCGTACGACACACAGCACCGGGTGGCCCCCGGGTTTGCGGCCGATCCGGCGAACGACCGATCGTCCGCACCCTGGGGGTGACCTACCGGCCGATCCCGAACGTGGCGCTCAAGCTCGATCTCCAGAACCGGCAGGACGGTGCCGGATCTGCCGTCGATCAGTGGAACTTCGCGCTGGGGTATCTGTTCTGATGCGCGCGCGATTCGGCGCAGCCTGCCTCGCGCTCGGCCTGCTGTCCCTGGCCGGCCGGGCCGACGGGCGCGTCTACCTCACCCAGGAGGAGGCGCTGCGCCGTGCCTTCCCGGCCCCGGGGGAGGTCGAGCGCCGCACTCTCTACCTCGACGACGGGCAGGCCCGCGCGGCGGCTGCGGCGGCGGGGGTGCCGGTGGAGGGCCGGGTGTTCCCGTACTACGTGGGGCGACGGGAGGGGCGCGCATTAGGCTACGCCTATTTCGACACCCACCTGGTCCGCACGCTGCCGGAGACGGTGCTGGTGCTGATCGCGCCGGAGGGGCGGATCGAGCGGATCGAGATCCTGTCCTTCGACGAGCCGGAAGATTACCTCCCCCGGGGCCGCTGGCTGCGGCAGTTCGCCGGACGACAGCTCGACGCGGATCTGTCCCTCGGGCGGGGCGTGCGTCCCCTCACCGGGGCGACCCTCTCTTCCCGGGCCATCACCGCCGCGGCGCGACGCATCCTGGCGCTTCACCGGCTGTACGTCGCCCCTGCTCAGAGCGAGCAGCGCCGGGAACGGGCGCCTGAGGGGGGGCCGTGAGCGGGTTCGAGAGGGCGCTGCTGCGCGTCTCCACCGCGCTGGTGACCCTCACGGGGGCGATCTACTTCTACATGAAATACCTGATGTCCAGCGACGACCCGTTCTCCGTCCTCAACCATCCGTGGCAGCCGTACGTGCTGGATCTGCACATCCTGGTGGCGCCGGTTCTGGTCTTCGCCCTCGGGCTGATCGCCCGGGAGCACATCGTGGGACGGCTCGCCGATCCCGGCCCCCAAAAGGGCCGTGGATCGGGTGTGGCCACGATCCTCCTCTCGGTCCCGATGGTCGTCTCCGGATATCTGATCCAGGTCCTGACCCATCCGGCGGCCCGCCGCGGCGTCGTCTGGGTCCACGTCGCCACGGGAGCCGCCTTCGTGATCCTGCTGGCGGCGCATCTGGTGAGGTCGCGCCGCAAGCGCGCGGCGTCCGGGAGTCGCGGCGCCCCGGGCGGCGCCGTCTCGCGAGAGACGGCGGGGCCTGCGCCTTGATTGGCCCGGGAGCCGTGGTCTACAATCGGGACCCCGGTCGAGGAGGGGCGGGCCGCGCGCCGGGCCGGGCGGGAGGCCGACATGAAGCGAATCTCACTCTCAGCGTTCGGAGTCGCCCTGGCGCTGTCGATCGGCTGGCTGGCCACGGGCCAACGGGTCGAGGCGGCCGCGGTCACCCGGGTGCACGGCAGGATCGTGGACATCGAGGGCAAGCCGCTGCCCAAGGTGAAGATCTACTTCGAGGCCGTGGACATCAAGAAGCGGGTCGGCCCGGTCAGGACGAACAAGAAGGGCAAGTACTTCATCGCCACCCTCGACATGGAGGTCACCAAGAAGTGGAGGGTGGTCCCGCAACTGCCCGGCTATAAGACCGTGAAGGTCGAGGCCGAGATCGTCGACTCGACCCGGCAGGAGCTGTACAGCGGGGAGCTGCTGATCGGCAGCAAGCAGGACTACCCCGAGCTCACCTTCGCCTTCGTGGGCGACGAAGGGCGCAACGTCGTCGACTTCGTGGTCGCCCCGGAAAAGGAGTACCTCAAAGCGTACCGGGCCGAGAAGGCCAGGCGCGAGGGGAAGAAGCCCGAGGCGGCGGCCCCCGAGCCGGTCGCCCGCGAGGAGGGGAGGAGCGGGCCCGCCCCGGGAAGCCGTGAGGCTCTGAAGAGGGCCAAGTCCTACACCGACGCGGGCCGGCATAAGGAGGCGATCGCCATCTACCGCGAGTACCTCGTCAAGGACCCCACGGGAAACGCGGCCGTCTACTACTACCTCGGCAAGAGCCTGTACGAGACCGGCGACGACGCGGGAGCCGAGCAGGCGTTCCGCAAGGGGCTGGAGCTCAACGACAAGCTTAAAGGAGCGCACTTTTACCTGGGCAACCTGTTCCTGCGCCAGGAGCGCTTCGCCGAGGCGATGGCGGAGCTCGAGGCCGAGAAGGAGCTGAGCGGTGAGTCCGACTCGGTCTTCTTCAACCTCGGGGTGGCGTACGCCGGAGAGGGGCGGGAGGATGACGCCCTGAAGGCCTTCGAGCGGGCCGCGGCGCTCAACCCCGCGAAGCCCGAGGTCTTCATGCAGATGGCGGCCATCTACGAGAAGCGGGCCGAGGCCGCCGGCCGCGACTCCGCGCTGCGCCAGGAGTGGATGGCCAAGGCGGAGCAGATGTACCAGGAGGTCATCGGCATCGATCCGCGCAACGCGGCCATCTCCTTCTACAACATCGGCGTCAAGGCGTGGAACGCGAACCGCAACCAGGAAGCGGCACAGGCCTTCAGAAAATCGGTGGAGATCGACCCGACCTACGCGGAGGCGCACCGCGAGCTGGGGACCGCCCTGATGCGGCTCCAGGACTTCGAGGGGGCTGTGGAGCACTTCGAGGAGTACCTGCAGCTCAAGCCGCAGGCCAAGGACGCGCAGGAGATCCGCAACAGCATCGCGCTGTTGAAGAGCTAGCCCGTCGACTCACCGGCGCGGAGCCCGCCGGACGCCCGGGGCGGGGCGGCTGCTCCTCCTCCCGGGGAACAGGGCGTCGTCGACGAGCTGGCACAGGATGTGGCCCACCAGGATGTGGATCTCCTGGATCCGCGGGGTCTCCCGGGAGGGGACCGCGATCAGGTGCCGGCAGAGACGGCGCATCGGCCCGCCGCCCCGGCCCGTGAGACCGAGGGTCAGCAGACCCCGGTCGCGTGCGGCTCGCAGCCCCTCAAGGACGTTCTCGGACCGGCCCGAGGTGGATAGGCCGACGGCGACGTCCCCCGGCCCTCCTAGAGCCTCCACCTGCCGCGCGAAGACGCGCGCGAAGTCCTCGTCGTTGGCGATGCTGGTGAGGACCGAGGTGTCGGTGGTCAAGGCGATCGCCGGGAGGGCGGGGCGCTCCATCCCGAAACGGTTCACGAACTCCGCCGCCAGATGCTGCGCGTCGGCGGCGCTCCCGCCGTTGCCGAAGAACAGCAGCACGTGGCCCTCCCGGAGAGCCCCGGCGAGCGCCCGGGCGGCCCCCTCCACGGCGCCGAGCGAGCTCTCGAGGAAGCGGGAGGCGAGGTCGGCGTGGGCCCGGAAGCTCGCCCGGATCCGGTCCGCGGCCCGCATCCGGCTCCCGCCGAGCCTCCGTCGCCGTCTCAGCGTCATGACGGGCCTCACTCCCTCCAGGCGATCAGGCCGGTCATCCGGCGGGCCGCCCCGCGGCTGCGCCGGTGCGACTCGAGCGAATCCCCCCCGCAGAACGTGCACCGGCCCGCGCTCTGGATCCGTTCCTCCGGGACTCCGGCCCTGAGCGCCTGCCGGCGGTTCGCCCCGACCAGGTCGACCCGCGGGCGGATGCCGGGAAGGATGCAGTCGGACGCCTCGGGATCGGATCGGAGCAGCGCCTCGGCCACCTCCTCCCCCACCTCGTAGCAGCACGCCCCGATCGCCGGGCCGAGGGCCACCCGCAGGTCGGCGGCCCTGGACCCGTAGCAGGTCCGCATCCGTTCCAGCGTCGCCGCGAGCACGCCGGCGACGGTGCCGCGCCAGCCGGCGTGGACCGCGGCCACGGCCCCGGCGCGCCGATCGCATATCAGGATGGGCACGCAGTCGGCCGCCCGCACGCCGAGCGCCACGCCCCGCAGGCTGGTGATCAGCGCGTCGCCCTCCCCTTGCGGGGCGGCCGGCGAGGTCACGCAGCGCACGGTGGCCCCGTGAGCCTGGCGCGGCGTCCGCAGCGGCAGCGGCCGCCCGGCGGCCTCGCGCAGCACGCGGTCGGGATCCGAGCCCCGGAGCGTGAACCCGTGCAGCAGTCCCGGCACCTCGCACAGGATCGGCAGGGCCAGCCTGCGCAGCGGTCCCTCGCCCAGGAGGAGGGCGGCCGGCGCCGGCCGGCCGCGGGTCGGCGGCCTCACGCGCGGAGTCTAGGCGAGGCCGCGCTGCCTTGACAAGCCCGGTGGCTTGGGGCAATCTATGCGCCCGCCGGACGCATCGAGGACGCCGCGCCCGCCGCGGCGCTTGACGCGAGGGTCGGAGGACGGACCTCCCCCTCCTTTTTGTTTGTCGCTCCGACGAATGGGAGCCTCGCTTGGAACTGCTCGCTCAGATCGAATCCTCGCCGGCGCAAGCGCCGGGGGGCTTCTTGCAGGTGGTTCTGCTGCTGGCCTTCTTCCTCATGATGTACATGCTCCTGATCCGCCCCGCGCACAAGCGACAGAAGGCCCTACAGCAGATGCAGAGTTCGCTGCAGACCGGGGCCCGGGTCGTCACCTCGGGCGGGCTCAAGGGGACCGTCGTCCGGGTCGAGGGGGACACGGTGAAGCTGCGCGTCGCCGATAACGTCAAGGTGGACGTGACGCGCAGCTCGATCGTCGCCGTGGAGGGCGACGGGGCATCGTCGAGGAAGGACTCGTAGGGCCGGGCTCGGGGCGGCCCCCGCCGGCCCCCGTCGCGGTCGATCACGGGCGGACCATGCAATCTTTCGACATCCGCATCCGCATCCTCCTGATCGTCGGGCTCGTGCTGATCTGCCTGTTCCTCCTCTGGCCGCCGCGGGAGACGATCAACCTCGGCCTGGATCTCAAGGGGGGGATCCACCTGGTCCTGCGGGTCAAGACGGACGACGCCGTCAAGGCCGAGATCGACCTCGGCATGGAGAGGGTGCGCGGCGCCCTCGAGGAGGCGGGGCTCACGCCGGGGGAGGTCCGCGCCGACGGCGTCGACGTCTTCACGATCGCCGGCCTCGACCCGGGGCGCGTCGGCGAGGCACGCGACCTGCTGCGCGCCCAGTTCCCGCAGTTCCGGACGCAGCAGGTGGGCGCCGGCCGGATCCGCCTGTCGCTGACCGCGGAACAGGCGTCGGCGACCCGCGACTCCGCGGTCCGCCAGGTGCTGGAGACGATCCGCAACCGGATCGACAAGTTCGGGGTGGCCGAGCCGACCATCCAGCGCCAGGGGATCGGGCCGAACGCCGACCGCATCCTGGTCCAGCTTCCCGGTGTGGAGGACCCGGAACGCGTCAAGGACCTGATCGGCTCGCCCGCGTTCCTGGAGTGGAAGCTGGTCAAGGTCCCCCCGGGCATCACCGCGGACCGGTTCCGCGCGCCGGACAACCCCGGGGCGGTGGAGGGGATGTTCGGCGGAACGCTCCCCGAGGACGTCGAGATCCTGCCGCAGGAGACGACGACGGTGGACGGGCGGCCGCTCACCCTCTACTGGCCGGTGACGCGCAGCTCGCCGATCACCGGCAACGACCTCAAGAACGCCCGGCGCGACATCGATCGGTTCGGGTCGCCGGCCGTGAACTTTCTGCTGAGGGCCGAGGCGGGACGACGCTTCCAGGCGCTCACGCGCGAGAATCAGGGACAGCTCCTGGCGATCGTCCTCGACCGCAAGATCATCTCCGCGCCGCGCATCAACGCGGTGATCGCCGACTCGGGGATCATCGAGGGCGGCAACTTCACGGTGGAGAGCGCGGAGGACCTGGCGCTGAAGCTCCGCTCGGGGGCCCTCCCGGCCGGCATGGAGATCCTCGAGGAGCGCACCGTGGGCCCGTCGCTCGGCGCCGACTCGATCCGTCAGGGAGTGGTCGCGTCGATCATCGGCGGCATCATCGTCGTGCTGTTCATGCTGATCTACTACCGGCTCTCCGGCGCCAACGCGACCCTGGCCCTGGCGCTCAACCTGCTCATCCTTCTGGGGGCGATGGCCTACGTCCGCTCGACCCTGACCCTCCCGGGGATCGCGGGGATCGCCCTGACGGTCGGCATCGCGGTGGACGCCAACGTGCTCGTCTTCGAGCGCATCCGCGAGGAACTGCGGATGGGCCGGACGGTTCGGGCGGCGATCCACGCCGGCTTCCAGCGGGCCCAGACGACCATCCTCGACAGCAACCTGACCACCCTGATCGCGGGGATCTTCCTGTACGCTTACGGGACCGGACCCGTGAAGGGGTTCGCGGTCACCCTGAACGTCGGCATACTCGCCAATCTGTTCACCGCCATCTTCGTGTCGCGGTCGATCTTCGACGCCGCCCTGACCCTCAACCCGAGGGCCGGCCGGCTGAGCATCTGAGGCCCGCGTGATCCAGGTCTTCCACAACACCAACTTCCGGCTGATGTGGAGGACGAAGTACGTGTTCCTCGCGGTGTCGGGGCTCGTGCTGGTCGCGGCGGTCTGGGCGATGATCTCCCCGGGCTTCAACCTCGGCATCGACTTCGCCGGCGGCACCGCCGTCCAGGTGAAGTTCCGCGTGGCGCCGCGCGTGGAGGTCCTGCGGGCGAGCCTGGAGGCGGCCGACCTGGGCGACGTCAACATCCAGCGGATCGGGGAGCGGGGGGACAACGAGGTGCTCATCCGGGTGGAGCAGCAGCGCGTCCAGGCCGGGGAGGAGGGCGGTGAGATCAGCAGCGAGATCCTGGAGGCCCTCCGGACCCCGGAGGATCGGGAGGCCGCGCGGGACGGGGGGATCGATCTCAACCTCGCCTCCGAGGCGCATCTTCGGGACTGGATCGCCGGGCGGCTGGGGGAGCCGGCCGCGGCCGCCGCCGGGGGGCCGGCGGGCGCGGCCGCGGCGCTCATCCGGGC
>JBHIBC010000033.1:0-29916 GCA_046758905.1 Acidobacteriota bacterium
CGGCCCGCCGTCGTCGGCGGAGTCGTGCGCACAGCCGCCGGGGGGGCTGGCCGACGGATCGACGACGGCGCCGGCGGGCGTGTCCGGGCAGCGGTCGATCCCGTCGAGGATGGTGTCGCCGTCGGAGTCGAGCGGGCAGCCGTCGCGATCGACGATGGCGCCGCTGGGGGTGTCGGCGCACCCGTCGGCGCCGTCCGGCACCGCGTCCGAGTCCGAGTCGAGCGGGCAGCCGTCCTCGTCGACCGGCCATCCGCGCGGCGTGTCGGCGCACTTGTCGATGCCCTCCATCACCCCGTCCTGGTCGAGGTCCCACGGACAGCCGTCGTGCTTGTCGACCAGCGCCCCTTCCGGGGTGTCCGGGCACCGGTCGCTCAGGTCCAGCACCCCGTCGCCGTCCTGGTCCCGGGCCGAGCCCGCGCCGAAGCTCCACGACAGGCCGAGGTTGAGGTTCTGGTTGTTGTACGAATCGGTGAAGGAGTACTGGACCTCGACCTCCGCGCGGAAGGCCAGGTGGGCGCTCAGGCGGTGGCGGATCCCGCCGCCCACCGTGAACACCTCGGCGTCGACCGCCCCCTCGTCCGCGGGGCTCAGAGCGGGGTCGCTGTCGAACCTGTGGATCCCGGCGCCGACGGCCACGTACGGCTTGAACCGCCGCCGCTCGTTCGTCGGGTTGATCAGGAAGCGGAGCGTGTAGGCGTCGAGCGAGAAGCTCGTGCCGGGATTGTTGAAGAACACTGTGGGCCCGTCGATCAGGGTGCTGTCGCCATCCTGGAGATCTCCGTCGCCGGTCCTCAGGAACTGGAACTCGATCTCGAAGTTCTCGTGGAAGTTATAGCCGACCCGCAGGCCGTAGTCGGAGGCATCGTCGATCTCCAGCTCGCTGGCGAACAGGTTGGTGCCGAAGAAGGGGCTGATCTCCCAACCGCCCTTGCGCTCCTGGGCGGCCGCCGGCGACGGGAGCGCCAGGCTCGCGACCAGGGCGAGGACGGAGGCCAGGACTGAGAGGCGTGGGCTCACGGAGCTGTTTCCCCGAGGACTCGAGCGATGATCATGAACGAGGCGCGTCGCACCGCACCGGGCGCCATCGCCCGCGCTCCCGGCCGGCGGTACGCGCGGTGGCCTCCCGAACGCCGGATGCGACGCGTTCTGGGCGCGAAGCGTCAAAAAAAAGCGGCGAATGCTAGCACACCGATTTTCCGGCTGTCAATGACCGGGCAGCGGCGTCTCCCGTTTCGCCGCGGGTCCGGAGCAGCGCCGCCGGACGAGCGGGAACGGATGTGCTATCCTGTGTCGCGCCGGCACATCCCCGGAGATCGAAGTGTGGGAGGCGCCCGTGCGGGCCGTACGCTGCAAATCGGAGCCCACCTTCCGCAGGCGCCTTCTCTTCGCCTCCGCGCTCTTCCTGACGCTGTTTCTCGCCAACATCTACGGGTTCTCCCTGATCGCCTTCCGGGAGCTGACTCAGGTGAGGATCCACAAGATGCTCATGGCCTCGCTGCGGGCGGTCGAGGTTCCGCTCCTCCCCGAGGAGCCGCTGGCGCCGGAGGAGGTCGCCGTCCCCCCGCTGCCCGCGGAGGAGTGCCCGCCCCGCGACCCGCAGAGCCCGGTGACGGTCGTGCCCTGCCTGCCGAAGCCGAGCGGACCCGACCCCGGACGGATCGCCTTCCGCTCCCGCACCCAGCTGGAGCGCGTCGTCACCAACGCCCGCGGTGACGTCACCTGGAGGCACTATCTGGAGATCACCGGCGGGCCGCGGGCCGGGGGGAGCGCAACCGCGCTGCTGCCCGGGCACCGCGAGATCCTGGACACGTGGGAGATCCGGGGCCGACGGCAGCCGGTCGTCGCCCTCCGGCAGCCGGCGGCCCCCGGCTCCGGCGCGATCCGGGAGGTGGGCATCCCCCAGGAGGAGATCGACCGGGAGATCGCGGCCCTCGAGAGGAAGCTCCAGACGAAGCTGTGGATCGGGGCCGGCGTCGCGGTGCTGATCCTGCTGATCGCTTTCCTGTACGTGCTGCGCCTCCTCTCCAGGACCCGGATGCTGGAGGCGCAGGCGCAGATGGACGACCGGCTCGCCTTCGTGGGGGCCCTGGCCGCCGGGCTGGCGCACGAGATCCGCAACCCCCTCAACGTCCTCAGCATGAACCTGCAGTTGCTCGAGGAGGAGATCGCCGCGCGGCGGGCCCACAGCGAGGAGACCCGCGTGTACGTTTCGGCGCTGCAGGGTGAGATCCGCCGCCTCAGCAACCTGGTCAACAATTTCCTGTCGTACGCGCGCCCCAACCAGCCGCGCTTCGAGACCAGGGATCTCAACCAGGTCCTGCGCGGGATCTGCCAGTTCGTCCGGCCCGAGTTCGAGGGCCGGGGGCTGAGCCTGCGCCAAGACCTGTCCCCCTACCTGCCGCCCGTCGATCTGGACGAGGCCCAGATCCGTCAGGCGGTCCTGAACATCTTGATGAACGCGGCGCAGATCCTGAAGCCGGGCGGGACGGTCGTGGTCGGGAGCCGCGTCGGCCCGGGCGGCGAGGCGATCGTCAGCATCGAGGACGACGGCCCCGGGATCCCGGCGGAGGATCGCCAGAGGATCTTCAAGGTGTTCTACTCCTCCCGGGGGGGGGGCACCGGGCTCGGCCTGCCGATCGCCGCCCGCATCCTGGAGGCGCACGGCGGGACGATCGCGGTCGAGGACGGCGCCGGGCGGGGCGCTCGGTTCGTGCTCTCGCTGCCCCGGCGGCACGCGGGCGACGTCGCGCCGGCGCGGGCGGGCGGCGCGGGCGAGATGGCGGCGTCGGGAGGCTCATGAGCGGTCGGGCTCCCGCATCGCGCGAGGCGGCCGCCGCCCGGGCCGAGGCGCTGCGCCGCGACATCTGGCGCCATCGCAAGCGCTACTACGTCGACGCCGACCCTCTCATCTCGGACGGCGAGTACGACGCCCTCGAGGCCGAGCTGCGGGAGATCGAGCGGCGCTTCCCGGAGCTCGTGGTGGAGGACTCGCCGACGCAGCGCGTCGGCGCCGCGGTGACGGGCGAGCTGCCCACCGTCCCGCACGCCGTCCCGATGCTCAGCCTGGAGAACGTCACCACGTCCGAGGAGCTCGGCGAGTGGCACGACAGGCTGCGGCGCCTGCTCGGTCGCGACCGCGTGCCGTTGGTCGCCGAGCTGAAGATCGACGGCGTCTCGGTGTCGCTGATCTACGAGGGGGGCCGCCTGGTGCGCGCCGTCTCGCGGGGTGACGGGCTGCAGGGCGAGGAGGTGACGGCGAGCGTGCGGACCATCCGGTCCGTTCCGCTCCGGCTGCTCGAGCCGGTGCCGTTCCTGGAGGCGCGCGGCGAGGTCTACTACCCGATCGCGGCCTTCGAGGAGATGAACCGGAGGCGGGAGGAGGCGGGCGAGCCGGCCTTCGCCAACCCGCGCAACGCGGCGGCCGGGACGATCCGCCTGCTCGACCCGGGGCTCGTCTCCGGGAGGCCGCTGGCACTGTACGCCTGGGGGCTGGTGCGGATCGAGGGCGCCCCGCCGCCCCGGAGTCACGCGGAGGGCCTCCGGCGCCTGGCCGGTCTCGGGCTGCGCGTCAATCCCGCGACCCGGACCTGCCGCGATCTCGATGAGGTCGAGGCCTTCTATCGCGAGTGGCGCGAGCGGCGGGACGAGCTCGATTACGAGGTGGACGGGTGCGTGGTGAAGCTCGACCCGGTCGACCTGCAGCGGCGGGCGGGGTCGACCGCCCGCGCGCCCCGCTGGGCCTGCGCGTACAAGTTCCCTCCGCGCCAGGCGACCACGGTGGTGCGGGAGATCGTCGTCCAGGTGGGCCGCACCGGGGCCCTGACGCCGGTGGCGGTCCTGGAGCCGGTCCGCCTGGGCGGCTCGACCATCTCGCGCTGCACCCTGCACAACGAGGAGGAGGTGCGGCGCAAGGACGTCCGGGTCGCCGACCGCGTCCTGATCGAGAAGGGCGGCGACGTCATCCCGCGTGTCGTCAAGGTGGTCCCGGAGGCGCGCCCGGACGGCACCCGCCCGTACGCCATGCCGCGCCACTGCCCGGCCTGCGGGTCCCGTGTGCTCCGGCCCGAGGGGGAGGTGATCGCCCGCTGCCTGAACGCCTCCTGCCCGGCCCGGCTGAAGGAGTCGATCCGCCACTTCGCCCGGCGGGAGGCGATGGATATCGAGGGCCTGGGCGAGGCGCTCGTCGATCAGCTCATCTGCCGGGGGATGATCAGGGAGATCCCCGACATCTACCGCCTGGATCCCGGATCGCTCGCGGGGCTCGAACGGATGGGCCGGAAGTCGGCGGCGAACCTCCTGGAGCAGATCGAGAGGAGCAAGTCGGTCCCGTTCGAGCGGCTGGTGTTCGCGCTGGGGATCCGGTTCGTGGGGGAGCGGACCGCCCGGCTGCTGGCCGACGCCTTCCCGTCGATGGAGCGGCTGGCGGCGGCCACGGTCGAGGAGCTGACCGCGGTGCGCGAGATCGGGGACCGGGTCGCCGACGAGGTCCGCCGGTTCTTCGAGCAGCCCGAGAACGGCGACATGGTCCGCCGGCTCGCGGGGGCGGGCCTGACCATGCGGGCGACGGGGCGGTCGGCGCCGGCCGGCGGGGCGCTCGCCGGGAAGACCGTGGTGATCACCGGCGTCTTTCCGGGCCGCTCGCGGCCGGCGCTCAGGGGGGAGCTGCGGCGCCGGGGGGCGCGGGTCACGGAGTCGGTGTCGGGGAAGACCGATCTGCTGATCGCGGGAGACGATCCGGGCTCCAAGCTCGATCGCGCCCGCGCCCTCGGCGTCCGCGTGATCGGCGCGCGGGAGCTGCGCCGGCTGCTCGACGACCGCCCCGGGGAGGAGCGCGATGGCTGACGACAGGGGACACGTCGTGGTCATCGAGGACGACGAGGGGAACCGCCGCGCCACCGAGGCGGCGCTGCGCAAGGACGGCTACCACGTCGCGTCCTTCGCTTCGGGGGAGGAGGGGATCGAGTACCTGCGCTCCGCGGGGGCCGATCTCCTGGTGACCGACCTGCGGATGTCTCCCATGGACGGCCTGCAGGTCCTCCGCAGCGCGAAGCGGATCGATCCGGGCATCGCGGTGCTGGTGGTCACGGGCTTCGGGTCGGTCGAGTCGGCCGTCGACGCCATGAAGGAGGGGGCGGACGACTATCTTCAGAAGCCGGTCAACCTGGTCGAGCTTAGGAAGCGGGTCGCCGCGGGGGTCGAGAAGCGCCGCCTGGCGCAGGAGGTCGTCCGGCTCAAGGAGCGCCTGCAGGAGAAGTTCAGCTTCGACCGGATCGTCGGCGCCTCGCCCGCCATGCAGCAGGTGCTCCACCAGCTGTCGCTGGTCGCGCGGACCCGCAGCAGCGTGCTGATCGTGGGCGAGAGCGGCACGGGGAAGGAGCTGATCGCCAACGCGATCCACGAGCACTCGCCGCGCCGGGGCGAGCGGTTCCTGCCGATCAACTGCGCCGCCATCCCCTCCGACATCCTGGAAAGCGAGCTGTTCGGCCACGAGCGCGGGGCGTTCACCGGGGCGGTGCAGCGCAAGGCGGGGAAGTTCGAGATGGCGGATCGCGGCACCCTGTTCCTGGACGAGGTGGGCGCGATGCCGGCGGCGCTGCAGGCGAAGCTGCTGCGGGTGCTCGAGGAGCGATCCTTCATGCGGGTGGGGGGTACCGAGACCATCCGGGTCGACGTCCGGATCATCGCCGCCACCAATTCCGATCTCGAGGAGAGGATCTCGGCGGGGGCCTTCCGCAGCGACCTCTACTACCGGCTCAAGGTCGTGACCATCCGGATCCCTCCGCTGCGCGAGCGCCCCGAGGACATCCCCATCCTCGCGCACCGCTTCTTCGAGACCTTCAAGGCGGAGAACGGCCGGCCCGATCTGTCCCTCTCCGCCGAGGTCGTCGAGGCGCTCGCCGGGTGCCCGTGGGAGGGGAACGTCCGCGAGGTCCGCAACCTGATGGAGAGCCTGGTGGTGCTCGCGCCTCCGGGGACGAAGCGCATCGGCCTGGACGACCTTCCCGAGGGCTACCGCACCCCGCCGCCCCCGGCCCCCGCGGCCGCGCCCGCGGGGCCGGCGCGCACCATGGAGGAGATCGAGAGGGATGCGATCCTGCGCACCCTCCGCGAGACCGGGGGAAACCGCACCCGCGCGGCCGAGATCCTGGGGATCGGCCTGCGCACGCTGCAGCGCAAGCTGAGGGAGTACGGGCAGGTGGGAGACGACTGAGGCCGGCGCCAAAATGGCGCACGGCGGGGCGGGGCATGGGGCCACGACGAGCCGGGCCGACGGCGGCGGCGCCCCCGGCGGGAGGCATGGGGCCGCCGCCCTCCCCCGCCCGGGCGCATCGCTCAATGTCCTCAGGCGCAACGGATTGCCGGTGCGCCCGGGGCGAGGCGGAGGCGGGGGTGGCGGACCGCCGCGGCGCCGGAAGGGCGTGGCACGACGATTGCTGTCCACGACGGCGCCGGGGAGGCCGGCGAGCGCCGGAGACGAAAACGTGAGCACCATCCTCATCATCGACGACGATCAGGCGGTCCTCCAGGCGTACGGCTGCCTCCTCCGGCGCCGGGGCCACCGGGTCATCCTGGTACGGGACCCGGACGAGGTGCGCGGCAGCCCCGACCCGCTGCGGGACGTGGACCTGGTGATTCTCGATCAGAGGATGCCCCGCACCACGGGCATCGAGCTGCTGCGGACTTTGCGTCGCGCCCGGGCGCCCCGCGGTGGAGCGGCTCCCGCCGTGCTGCTCGTGAGCGCCTACCTGAACGAGGAGATCCGCCGCGAGGCGCTGGAGCTGGGCGTGGCGGAGGTGATCGAGAAGCCGGTCGACCCGGAGCTGCTCCTGCGGCGCGTCCGCGAGTCGCTGGCCGGGCGCGGGGATCATGCCCCGTGAGGCCCCGCCCGCCGGGCGGCGCGCGTCCTTGACCCGACTCTCGGGGGCGACCTATACTGAACGGCCTCGGAACCGGACGGGCGAGCCAAGGGGTCCCGATCCATGAAGAGAAACGGTCAGCTGCTCACGCTGGCGCTCATCGCCTCGGCCTCCGTGATCTTCGGCATGGTCCTGGCGGGCGGTCTGAACCTCACGGTGCCCGGCCGGACCGCGCAGCCCGCCTTCGCGGACGACCAGCCGCTGCACGCGGCGGCGCGGGCGCAGATGACGGCCAGCGGCCGCCCCGGCAGCATCCCCGCGTCCTTCGCGGACATCGCGGAGATGGTCAACCCGGCGGTCGTGAGCATCACCGCGACCGAATTGATCGAGCCGCGCAGGAGGGGCCGGCGGCCGTTCCACGGCGACCCGTTCGAGTTCTTCTTCGGCCCGGAGCGGCGCCGCTTCCCGATGGAGCCCGAGGAGCCGCGCTTCGAGCACAGCGGGGGATCCGGCTTTCTGATCAGCGACGACGGGTTCATCCTCACGAACTACCACGTCGTCGAGAACGCCTCGCGCATCCGCGTCACCCTGAGCGGCGACCCCCGCGACTACGACGCACAGGTCGTCGGCAGCGACCCGAGCACCGACCTGGCCCTGATCAAGGTCGACCTCGGCAAGAAGCTCCCGTACCTGCGCCTCGGGGACTCGGACTCCATCCGCGTGGGCGACTGGGTGGTGGCGGTCGGCAACCCGCTGGCCTACGACCACACCGTCACGGTTGGGGTGGTGAGCGCCAAGGGACGACGGCTGGGGTCGAGCCTCGGCGGCCGCGATTTCAGCTTCGACGATTTCATCCAGACCGACGCCGCCATCAACTTCGGCAACTCGGGGGGCCCCCTGGTCAACATCTCCGGCGAGGTGATCGGCGTCAACACCGCCATCAGCAGCGTCGGCGAGGGGATCGGCTTCGCGGTGCCGATCAACATCGCCAAGGGGATCCTGGACCAGCTCAAGACCAGCGGACGGGTCTCCCGGGGGTACCTGGGGATCACGCTCGGGCCGATCACCCCGGACCTGCAGGAGGCCTGGGGCCTCGAGGACGACCGGGGGGCCGTGGTGCAGTCGGTCCTCTCCGACTTTCCGGCGGCCAGGGCGGGCGTCAAGCGCGGCGACGTCATCGTGGCGGTCGACGGCACGCGGGTGGAGAGCACCGAGCAGGTCGTCCGCCTGGTGTCGTCGAAGGCCCCGGGCACGACCGTGGAGCTGACCGTCCTGCGCGAGGGCCGCGAGGTCACGATCCGGGCCGAGCTGGTCGATCGGCCGCCGCGCGGCCGCCCGGAAGCCGGAAGGGGCGGGGAGGGACAGCCCGGGCGCGGCGAGCCGATCGAGGAGAAGCTGGGCCTCGTCGTGGGCGACCTGAGCCCCGGGGTGCTCGAGCAGATCGACCTGCCCCGCGACACCGAGGGCGTCATCGTGACGCGCATCTCGCAGGCCTCGGAGGCGTTCGAGAAGGGGCTCGGGCGGACGGACGTCATCGCCGAGGTGAACCGCGTTCCGGTCCGCAGCGTCGGCGACTTCCGACGCGAGATCCGCAAGGCCCGCCCCGGCGATCTGATCGTGCTCTACGTGATCCACCCGCCGACCAGGACGGGAGGCGACCCGCAGTCGCGCTACGTCACTCTGCGCCTGCGGGAGGAAGAGGACTAGGGGACCGCCGCGCGGCGCGCGCCCGCGGCGAGAGGACGAGCGCCTCCGAATCGGCGGGGCCCGCACCGGCGGGCCCCGCTTTTTTGCTGTATCATCAGAGCCCGTTTCCACGGAGAGCGGTCTCCCCGGCCGCCGCCCGTCGCTACGCTTCGGCCCGCGCTCCAGGGGTTCGCATGCCGGTCAGGGGCAAGGTCCTGGTGATCGACGACGAGGAGGCCATTCGCAAGTCGCTGCGCATGGTCCTGGAGTACGAGGGATACCAGTGCGTCGACGCGGCGTCGGGCGCCGCGGGGATCGAGGCGCTCCGGCGCGAGGGTCCCGACGCCGTTCTCCTCGACATCAAGATGCCTGGGATGGACGGGCTGGAGGCGCTGCAGGCGGCGCGCGGCCTGGAGCCGTACACGCCCGTGGTGATGATCTCGGGCCACGGGGACATCCCGACCGCGGTCGAGGCGATCCACCGGGGCGCCTACGACTTCCTCGAGAAGCCGCTGGAGTCGGAGCGCATCCTCACGGCGGTCCGCAACGCCATCGAGCACAGGCGGCTGCGCGACGAGAATCTGCGGCTGAAGCACCAGGTGGAGTCCCGGCTGCGCCTCGTCGGCGGGTCCCCCGCGCTGCGGGCCGTCCAGGAGGCCATCTCCCGGGCGGCCCCCACGCTGGCGACCGTGCTGATCGCGGGTGAGAGCGGCAGCGGCAAGGAGGTCATCGCCTGGGAGATCCACCGCCGCAGCCCGCGCGCGGAGAAGGCCTTCGTCAAGGTCAACTGCGCCGCCATCCCCGAGGAGCTGATCGAGTCGGAGCTGTTCGGCCACGAGAAGGGCGCCTTCACCGGCGCGACCGCGAGGCAGGCCGGCAAGTTCGTGCAGGCGGACGGCGGCACCATCTTCCTGGACGAGGTCGGCGACATGAGCCCCCGGACCCAGTCGAAGGTGCTCCGGGTCCTGGAGAGCGGCGAGGTCGAGCCGGTCGGCATGGCGAGGCTGCTGCGGGTGGACGTCCGCATCATCGCCGCCACCAACAAGGACCTGCCTGCGGAGATCCGAGCCGGCCGCTTCCGGGAGGACCTCTACTTCCGTCTGAACGTCGTGCCGATCGCGTGCCCGCCGCTCAGGGAGAGGCGCGACGACATCCCCCTCCTGGTCGAGCGGTTCGTCGAGGCGTTCTGCGCCGAGAACAACTACCGCCGGAAGCGGTTCGCGCCCGCCGCGCTCGAGGCGCTCAAGGCCCGGCCGTGGCGCGGGAACGTCCGGGAGCTGAGGAACGCCGTCGAGAGGCTGCTCATCATGTCGCGGGGCGAGACCGTGGGGGCGGACGACGTGGAGGCGTACGCGATCGATCCGGTCGGCCCCTCCGCGCGCCCGGAGGCCGCCGCCGCACCCCGGGAGGAGGGCGCCGCTCCCGACCCGGAGGCCTGCCGGACGCTGCAGGAGTTTCGGGACGCCGCCGAGAGGGCCTTCATCGTGGCCAAGCTGAGGAGGTTCCGGTGGAACGTCTCCCGCACCGCCAAGGAGATCGAGACGCCGCGCAGCAACCTCTACAAGAAGCTCGAGCAGTACGGGATCTCGAGGGACCGGGTCGACGAATGAGGGACCACGGCGACCGCCCGGGTCGAGCGCGGCCGGGGAGATGACCGGACGGCGGGGCGTGGTCATCGTCGACGGGGTGCGCACCCCCTTCTGCAAGGCCTGGGGGCGGCTCAAGGCGGTGCCGGCGGATGAGCTGTCGCGCATCACCCTGGGCGAGGCGATGGCGCGCATCGACCTCGACCCGGAGCTGGTGGACGAGGTGATCGTCGGCAACATCGCCCAGCCGGCCGACTCGACGACGCTGGCCCGGGTGGCGGCGCTGAAGGCCGGCGTGCCGCGCCGGGTCCCGGCCTTCACCCTGAACCAGAACTGCGCCTCCGGTCTGCAGGCGATCGTGGCGGCCTATCACCGCATCGAGTCGGGGCTCGCGGACGTGGTGATCGCCGGCGGCGCCGAGTCGATGTCGCGCATCCCCTTCCTGTATCCCGACTCCTTCGTGGAGCGCGTGATGGGCCTGCGCAGGGCGCGTACGGCGATCGGCAGGGCGGCCGCCCTGCTGCGCTTCCGGTGCCGGGACCTGCGGCCCGTCCCGGCGCTCGAGGTGGGGCTGCGGGACGCCATCTGCGGCCTGAACATGGGGGAGACGGCCGAGGTGCTGGCGCGCCGGTTCCACATCGGGCGCGGGGAGCAGGACGCCTTCGCGCTCGAGAGCCACCGCCGGGCGGTCGCGGCGCGGCCGGTCCTGAGGGAGGAGATCGTGCCGGTCTTCCCGCCCCCGCGCCTGGATCCGGTGCTCGACGACCTCGGGCCGCGGGAGGATCAGTCGATGGAGCAGCTCGCGAAGCTGAGGCCGGTCTTCGACCGCCGCTACGGCACCGTGACCGCCGGGAACTCGTGCATGATCACGGACGGCGCGGCCGCCGTGGTGGTGGCCTCGGAGGAGCGCGTCCGCCAGCTCGGCATCCCGTATCTCGGCCGGATCCGGTCGTTCGGCTTCGCCGGGCTGGACCCGTCGACGATGGGTCTCGGGCCGGTCCACGCGACCGCCGTGGCGCTCCGCCGGGCGGGTGTCGGGATGGACGATCTGCAGCTGTTCGAGATCAACGAGGCGTTCGCCGCGCAGGTGCTCGCCGTCCGGCGGGCGTTCGGCTCGACGGAGTTCGCGCGCGACCATCTCGGCCTGGCCTCCCCGCCGGGCGAGCCCGACCCCGAGAGGACCAACGTGAACGGCGGGGCGATCGCCCTCGGGCATCCGGTCGGCTGCTCGGGCACCCGGCTCGCCCTGACCCTCCTCAAGGAGATGGCGCGGCGCGATCTGACCCTCGGCCTGGCCACACTGTGCGTGGGCGGGGGTCAGGGCGCGGCGCTGATCCTGGAGAGATCGTGACGACGCCGGGACCGGCGGGCGGGGCCGGGGAGGCGGGATGAGTCCGGAGCGGAGCGGCACGGCGGGAGAGGTCGGCGGGCGGACGCTGCCGCTCGAGGGGCCGGGCGTCCTGTTCGAGACGCGGCGCGACGGCCTCGCCTTCCTGATCTTCGATCGTCCCGGAGCGAAGGTGAACACCATCGACGCGCCGATCGTCGCGGTCCTGGAGATCCTCCTGGACCGGGCGGCGCACGACAAGGACGTGCGCGGCATGGTCGTGACCAGCGCCAAGCCGGGGTCGTTCATCGCCGGGGCCGACGTGCGGGAGATCCAGGCGCTCGGCTCCGCCCAGCAGGCGGAGAGCGCCTCCCGGAAGGGACAGCGTCTGTTCGACTCGATAGAGAGGCTGCCGTTCCCGGTGGTGGCGGCCATCAGCGGCACCTGCCTCGGCGGCGGCACCGAGCTGGCCCTCGCCTGCCACTTCAGGGTGGCCGCCGACGACCCCCGCACCGAGATCGGCCTGCCGGAGGTGCGCCTCGGGATCCTCCCGGCGTGGGGCGGCACGCAGCGCCTGCCGCGCCGCGTGGGGCTCTCGGCCGCGCTGGACATGATCCTGACCGGCAAGACCCTCGACGCGCGGCGCGCGCTCCGGGCCGGGCTCGTCGACGCCGTGGCCCCTCCGGAGTATCTGCTCGAGGCGGCCGAGCGGATGGTGCGGGAGGCCGCCGACGGGAAGCGGGCGCCGCGGCGCAGGATGGGCGACGGGTCGCTGGCCCGGCTCAACCCGATCCGCCGGGCGCGGCTCGCGGTCGCGGCGCGGCTGGCCCGCCGGCGGCTCGGGAGGAGGCTCAACGAGGCGCACTACCCGGCCCCCTTCCGGGCTCTCGAGACCGTGATCCACGGCCTGAAGCACGGCACGGAGTCGGGCCTGAGGCGCGAGATGGAGAACGTCGGCCAGCTCGCGGTCGGCCCGACGTCGAAAAACCTGGTGGCGCTGTTCTTCCTGCAGCAGGCGGCGCGCAAGGAGGGTGGCGCGGGCGCCGCCGCGGCGCCTCGCAAGGTGGGCGCCGTGACGGTCGTCGGGGCCGGCACGATGGGCGGCGGGATCGCCCAGGCGCTGTCCCGCGCCGGGATCGCCGTCCGCCTGAAGGACATCGAGATCGGCGCGCTGGCCCGCGGCATGAGGGCCGCTCACGAGCTGTCGGCGGCCGAGCTCAGGAAGGGCCGGATCCAGCGCAGGGAGTTCGACCAGCGCATGGCGCTCATCCGGCCGACGCTCGACTACTCGGGCGTGCGGCGCTGCGACGTCGTGCTCGAGGCGGTGGTCGAGTCGATCGATGTCAAGCGGAAGGTGCTGCAGGAGATCGAGGCGGCGATCCCCGAGGGGACCATCTTCGCCACCAACACCTCCTCGCTGCCGATCGCCGAGATCGCTTCCTCCGCCCGGCGGCCCCAGGACGTGGTCGGGATGCACTTCTTCAACCCCGTCCACCGCATGCCCCTCGTGGAGGTGATCCGCGGGCCGCGGACCTCCGACGAGGCGGTCGCCACCGTCGCCGCGCTGGCGCGGCGGATCGGCAAGAGCTCGGTGGTGGTCTCCGACTCGCCCGGCTTCCTCGTCAACCGCATCCTGACCACCTACCTCGGCGAGGCGCTGGTCATGCTCGAGGACGGGGCCCGCATCGAGGAGGTCGACCGGACGATGGTCGATTTCGGCATGCCGATGGGCCCGTTCGCGGTTCTGGACCGGGTCGGCATCGACGTGGCCGCGCACGTCGCGGCCGTGCTCACCGAGGCCTTCCGGGAGAGGGTTCCCCGCTCCCCCGCGCTGCAGATCCTCAGGGAGAAGGGCTGGCTCGGCCGCAAGTCGGGCCGGGGTTTCTACGTCTACCGTCACGGCCGGAGGGGCGGCGGCGAGCCGGCGGCGCGCGAGGTCAACGCCGGGGTCTACAGCCTGGTCTCCGCCCGCGAGAGGATGAGCCTGGACCCGGCGCCGACCGAGTCCCGTCTGGTGCTGCCGATGATCAACGAGGCGGCGCGCTGCTTGGAGAGCGGCATCGTCGCCTCGCCCGCCGAGGTCGACCTGGCGATGGTGCTGGGGGTCGGCTTCCCGCCCTTCCGGGGCGGGCTGCTGAGGCACGCCGACGCGCTCGGCGCGGCCGCCGTCGTGCAGGGCCTGGAGGTGCTCGCCGAGCGGCACGGGACCCGCTTCATGGCGACGCGCATGTTGATGGAGATGGCGGGCGAGCGGCGGCGCTTCTACGGGGACTGAGCCGGCGAGCGAGCCGGCCTCAAGGGGATCGGGACAATGACCGTCGCGACGGCCGGAGGGACGAGGCGGTCCGCCCGGGGAGGCGGCGCCCGCCCGAAGAGCTTCATGAAGTCGCTGTTCAACGGCCACCTCGAGGCGGCGATGATCATGCCCTACCCGCGCCAGGACGCCGAGGCCAGGCAGACCCTGGAGCTGGTGCTCGAGTCCTTCCGCGGCTGGGCGCGGGAGCACCTCGACGGGGCCGAGATCGATCGCCGCGGGACCTTCCCGGAAGATGCGGTGCGCGGGCTGAAGGAGCTCGGCGTGCTGGGCATGACGATCCCGGAGGCGTACGGGGGGGCGGGCCTGCCGATCACGTCCTACTGCCGCCTGATGGAGGAGATCTCCCGGTACTGCGCGACCGCCGCCACCATCGTCGGGGCGCACCTCGGCATCGGCAGCAAGGGGATCGTGCTGTACGGGAGCGAGGAGCAGAAGAAGCGCTGGCTGCCGGCGGTGGCTCGGGGCGAGTTGCTGTGCGCCTACGCGCTGACCGAGCCGGCCTCCGGGTCGGACGCCGCGGCGATGCGATCGCGGGCGGTCTGGGACGGGGCGCGGGGCGTCTGGGTGCTCAACGGGACCAAGCGCTTCATCACCAACGGAGGGCACGCGGGCCTGTTCACCGTGTTCGCGCGCACCGAGGTCGGCGGCGAGGATCGGGTCAGCGCCTTCGTCGTCACCCGCGACCTGCCCGGGGTGTCGACCGGCCGGGAGGAGGAGAAGCTGGGCCTCAAGGGCTCCTCGACGACCGACCTCGTCCTGGAGGACGTCCCGGTGCCGGCGGACAACGTGCTGGGGGAGCCCGGCCGCGGCTTCAAGTACGCGATGGAGATCCTGAACGACGGGCGCGTGTCCCTGGCGGCGGGCGCCGTGGGGGCCTCCAAGGAGATGATCGACCACAGCGTCGCGTACGCCAACGAGCGCCGGCAGTTCAACCGGCCGATCGCCGAGTTCGAGATGATCCGGGGCAAGGTGGCGGAGATGATGACGGGGACCTACGCGGCCGAGAGCATGGTCTACCTCACCACCGGCCTGGCGGAGCGCGGCGATGCGGACTACTCGATCGAGTCGGCCCTTTCCAAGATCTTCTCCTCGGAGAACGCCTGGCGGGTGGTCAACCACGCGGTGCAGATCGCCGGCGGCAACGGCTTCATCCGGGAGTACCCGTACGAGCGCCACCTCCGCGACTGCCGGATCAACATGATCTTCGAGGGGACCAACGAGATCCTCCGGGCCTTCGTGGCCCTCGCCGGCATGCAGGGGCCGGGCGAGGAGCTCAGGAAGGTCGGCCGCGCGCTGCACGACCCGATCGCCCAGATCGGAGTGCTGTCCGAATTCGCGCTGAAGAGGATTCGCCGGGCGATCGCCCCCGAGCGCTTCCCCGACATCCGCCCGCCGCTCGAACGGGTGGCGGCGCGCGCCGCCCGCTGCGCCGAGGCGCTGTCGGCCACGGCGGAGCGCGCCCTGCGCCGATACGGCAAGGGGATCGTGGAGCGGGAGTTCATCCAGGAGCGCCTGGCGGAGGCGGCCGGGGAGCTGTACGCGCTCGTCGCCTGCCTGTCGCGCGCCAACACCCGCATCCAGCGGGAGGGCCTCGAGAGGGCGCGCCGCGACATCCTGCTGACGCGCACCTTCAGCAACGGCGCCTGGCGCCGCATCCGGCGCCACCTCCACCGGGTCGAGAAGAACCAGGACGCGAACCTGACCCGGGTCTCGAACCTCGCCCGGACCGGGGACGGCTACGGGGAGAGCCTGCTGCCCTGACGGCGGGCGGGCGCCCCGATCCGGATGGGACCGGCTTCAGGGGAACCTGTAGATCAGGATCGAGCCGCCGACCCGCTCGGCCGGCTCGAAGCGTCTCAGCCAGTCGAGGTTCGGCGCGTCGCCCGCCAGGACCACCCGCTTCTTGAGGTTGACCAGGTGGTTCACGCTGATGGCGTAGACGCCGGGCGGAGGCCTGTCGCTCTCGGCGGCCGCGCGCGTCCAGGGGCGGTAGCGGATCCCGTAGTGCTCGGGCCGGGTGGGGCCCCAGTAGGCCAGGCGGATCTCGGGGATGCGGCGCCCCCGCTGGTAGCGCGCCAGCCGCTTGAGGTCCTGGCCCCAGTCGACGTTGGAGTCGTGCAGGACGTAGGGGGCGTTGGCGGGGCTGCCGATCAGCTCGTTGAAGTACGAGAGGAAGTGGGGCGCGCCGCGCAGAACCGACCCCACCATCCACAGCGCGAGCGCGGCCGCCGCGAGGCCGCGGAGCCGGCCGGGGGAGGCCAGGACGGCCCGGCACCCTCCGGCCGGCACCAGCAGGAGCGCGGTCACGGGGATGAGGTACCGGACACCGTAATTGTCGGCGAACAGGCAGACGGCGGCGGCCAGCACCGCGGCCGGTAGGAGGAGGAACCAGAGCGTCCCGCGCGCACGGTGCGGGTCGCGCAGCGCGACCGTCGTGCCGATCGCGATGGCCGCCAGGCTCGGCAGAGGGGTCTTCAGCAGCAGGGCATAGAGCGGATACCACCAGGCCCCCCCGATGAAGAAGGCGCCGTGGACGTAGGCGGGATAGTCAACCGGGTGGTTCGCCTGCACCGCCCGGATGCCGTCGAGGTAGAGGGTCAGGTCGGGGGAGAAGAAGTACGATCCCTGGACGATCGCCGCCATGAGCAGCACGGCGCCGGCCGCGGCCACCGGCCTGCGCAGCCGTGGGGCCGCCGTCCGCGCGGCGCCCTCGCCCTCCGGCCCCGCCCGCGGCCACCGGACCCACAGGATCAGCAGGAAGACCGGCAGTATGAAGATCGCCGAGAACTTGGAGGCGAGGGCGAGGCCCATCCCGACCGCCGCCAGAGCCAGGTGGCCCGCTCTTCCGGTCCGTCCGAAGCGCCAGAGGAAGAACAGGGCCCAGACGCCGAAGCACGCGAGGGCCACGTCGGTGGTCACGTAGTGGCTGTGAGCCAGCAGCGTCGGGTCGAGCGCCGCCAGGAAGAGCGTCACCAGACCCGCCCCGGGGTCGTCGTGCAGGACCCACGACCAGCGGAACAGGAGCGCCAGCAGCGCGAGCCCGAGCAGCAGGACCGGGAGCCGGCCCCAGAACAGGATCCGGTCGGCGTCCTGCGTGAACAGGAACCGGCTCCCGAAGGTCGGCTGGAAGCGGTGGTAGCTCAGTCCCGCGTCCGGCTCGGTGGGGGGCATCTTCAGGTCCATCAGGAGCAGCGGCGCGGCGCACACCAGCTTCACGAGCGGCGGGTGCTCGGGATTGAGCCTCCACTCGTGCTCCTTCCAATAGGCGTAACCGGCCGGAAGGTGGACCCGCTCGTCGGAGGTGAGCGAGTCCCCGGCCATCTCCCAGAGGGACAGCCCGGCGAAGCCGGCGAGAAGCGCCACAGCGGCGACCAGCGAGGCCCTGCGGCTCATGGCGCCATCGTACCATCGGCGGCGGATGGGGCGGGCGCGGGCGGACGGCGTCGCGCTCGGGAGGGCACCCGGGGGCGGGGAGGCTGCGGGCCCGCTCCGCGTTGACCCGGCTCGGGGGGAAGCGATAGCATCGGTCCCTCGACGCGACACGGCGGCCTCCGGCGCGGCCGGAGCGACGGGGGAGAGGGCAGCCGGCATGCGGATCGTCGTCCTGGGAGGGGCGGGCATCGTCGGCCGGGCGATCGTCAAGGACCTGGCGGACGACCCGGAGGTGGCGGAGATCGTCGTCGCCGATCTCGACGGCGACGGCGCGCAGAAGGTCGCCGCCGGGCTGGAGCGGCCCGGGGTCACGGCGATCCGGGCGGACGTCGGCGACCATTCACGTCTCGTCCGGATCCTCCGCGGCGCCGGGGCCGTCATCAACTCCGTTCAGTACTACCTCAACCTGCCGGTGATGCGGGCCTGCCTCGAGGCGAACACCCATTACGTCGACCTCGGCGGCCTGTTCCACACGACCCGCAGGCAGATGGAGCTCGACGGCGATTTCCGCCGGGCGGGGATCCTGGCCGTCCTCGGCCTCGGCTCCTGCCCCGGAGTCGCCAACCTGCAGGCCCGCGCGGTCGCCGACTCCCTCGACACGGTGGAGTCGATCCGGATCTACAACGGCTCGACCCCGGACAGGGGCGACTCGCTCGCGTGGGCCTACTCCATCCAGACGATCTTCGACGAGATCACCCAGCCGCCGATCGTGTTCCGCGACGGTCAGTTCCGGGAGACGGCGCCTCTCGGAGAGGAGGAGCTGTTCCGCTTCCGGGACCCGATCGGGCTGAGCAAGGTCCACCTGTCCCTCCATTCCGAGGTGGCCACGCTCCCGCTGAGCTACGCCGCGAAGGGGATCCGGGAGTGCACCTTCAAGATCTCCTTCTTCGGCTACTCGGAGAGGGCGCTCCGGAAGCTGCAGCTCCTGGCGGAGCTCGGGCTGGCCGGCACCGAGCCGATCGAGGTCCGGGGGCACGAGGTCCGGCCGCGGGACGTGCTGATCGAGGTGCTGAAGCGCGCCCCGGGGGCGGCGAGGACGACAAGCCTCGGCTTCAAGGAGATCGTCACCGAGGTGCGCGGCACCAAGGGGGGGCGCGCCGTCACCGGGCGCGTCGAGACCTCCGCCTGGCCGCACGAGACCTGGGGCGTTTCGGGGGGCACCATGCTGGTCGCCTCGCCCCCGGCCATCGTGGCCAGGCGGCTGGCGCGGGGGGAGATGCGGGGCGAGGGCGTCCGTCCTCCCGAGCGGGCGGTCGAGCCCGGCCCCTTCTTCAGGGAGCTGGCGGCGCGCGGCGCCTCCACCACGCTCGCCATCGCCGAGCCGTACCCGGGTTGACCCGCGGCCGCGCTCCGCGGCCTCATCCGAGCGAGTCGAGGAAGCGGCGCACGCCCTCCCACAGGGCGCCGGCGTGCAACGCCAGCAGGTCGTTGTGGCCGCCCCCCCGTATGGCCACGAACACCTTTCCGCCGGGCGCGAGGTCGAACAGCCTCCGGCCGAGCCGGAACGGCACCACCCGGTCCTCGGTGCCGTGGATGACCATAAGCGGCGATTCGACCCCGCCTATCTTGGCCGCCTGGTCGAAGCGGTACGAGCCCAGCAGGGCGAGCGGGTAGAGGGGCCAGTAGCCTCCGTCCCGGAGCAGCTCCAGCGCGGAGGTGAAGGACGACTCGAGGATCACGCCGGCGGGCCGGGACGCGGACGGTCCGCCCGCCGGCGCCCGCGCCGCCAGATGCACCGCCACCGCGGAGCCGATCGACCGTCCCCACAGCACGATGCGGCGCGGGTCGACGTCGTCGCGCCCGCGCAGATAGCGCAGCGCAGCCTCTCCGTCGGCGTAGATCCCCCGCTCGGAGGGGCTGCCCTCGCTCCTCCCGTACCCCCGGTAATCGATCAGGAGCAGGCTGTATCCCGCGTCGCGCGTCAGGCGCGCGAGCGTGATGTACGGAGAGATGTTCTCGGCGTTGCCGTGGAAGAACAGCAGGGTGAGCGGCGCGGCGCTCCGGTCGCACGCGGCGGGGATGAACCAGCCGTGCAGCCGGACGCCGTCTCCGGTGCGGACCGAGACGTCCTCGTAGGGGAGGGCGAGCGCGGCGGGCGTGACCGGCAGCCCCGGCGGCGGGAAGAAGGTCAGGCGGGGCTCGAGGACGAGGGCCAGGATCTTGAGCCCCAAGCCCGCGGCCACCACGACCCCGCCCAAGCTCAGGATCGTCCTGAAGGTCTGTCCCGCCGTCGCTTCCAGGCTCAAGCGCCGCCCCGCCGCGCTCCTCGTCAGCCGGCCTCAGTTGGTCCTGATGAAATCGGCCAGAAGCGTGCGCTCATCATCGAGGGTGACGTCCGTGGGCCTCTCGGGAGACAGGATCTTGATGACCTGGTCCGCCTTGAGGACCGGCCTGTACTGCGGGATCTTCCTCTTCTTGAAGTGGACGTAGACCGGCATCAGGACCTTCTTGGCGTTGTCCCTGTCCTCCTGCGAGACGTGCACGGTGATCAGGTACTTGCCGTCCGGCTGGCGCTGCGCGTGCCACGAGTAGTGGAACTTCGGGATGCCGACGTCCCAGAACCATTGGTCGAAGAAGGGGGTGTAGTTCTGCCCGGTCACGCGGTTCACCTCGCGGAGCAGCATCTCGGTCGAGATGTTCTGGTTCTGATAGGTCTGCTGGATGCTGCGCATCACCTTGACGTACATCTCGTCGCCCAGCTGGATGCGGAGCATGTGGAGCACGTAGGGGCCCTTGTTGTACAGGAGGTAGGTGCGATTCCTGCCGGCGTTCGGCCCCCCCAGCGTGTTCGCGGCGGCGATCGGGCCTTCGGCGTCCGCCACCCTGGCGCCCCGGCGCCATTCCACCAGCTTCTTCTGGAACGCCTTCTCCCCCTGGAACTCCTTCACGAAGATCCCCGCGGCGTACTCGGCGAACGACTCGCTCAGCCACACGTCGTCTCCGGACGCCCAGCCGATCTGGTGGCCCCACCACTGGTGGGCGAACTCGTGCGCGAGCAGCCCGTGCATGAAGTCCCCGCGGCCGGCCCGGGAGAACTCGCTCGCCTCGGCCTGGCTCATGAAGACGATCCCCCAGAGCTGGACGAACCCCTGGGGAGCCTGACCGTACGCCTGCCACGGCGACATCTGCGCGATGTGCAGCTCGTCGTACGGGTAGGGACCGTAAATGTTCTCGAAGAGCTTGAGGATCTCCTTGCCCTCCGCGAAGAAGGTCTTGATCTTCCGGACCGGGGCGTGCAGGGTCAACGTGATCGGCTGGGACAGCCCGAAGTACTCGAGCGTCACCGGGTCGGTGATCGAGTCCGTCATCAGCGGGAAGGAGTGAATCGACAGGGGAATCGAGAGGCTGGACTCCGCGCTGGTATAGGCGTCCTCGTGCATCTGGAAACGGCCGAAGATGATCCACGGGAACTCGGCCGGCTCGTCACAGCGGAACTCGATGCCGTTCTGCCTGCTCCCCTCGTCCTCGAATCGCCGCACGATCGTTCCCGAGCCGGTGATGAGGAAGGGCTGCGGGACCCGGGCCGTCCAGTGGAAGCTCGCCCGTCCTCCCAGATACCCGTACTGCGGATACCAGGTGTTCTGCAGCAGGCCGTACGACTGGGCCGTGACCTGATAGATCACGTCCGCCGTGCCCTTGAAGGACAGGGTCATCGCGGATCCCGCGCGGGTCGGCTCCGCGAGGAGGATCAGCAGGCGGTCCTTCTTGTGCATGAACTCGAGGCGGCGTCCCTCCGCGTCGGCGACCGATTGCAGCCTCACGGGCCGGAACCCGTCCTCCCACCATCGCTTCCTGAAGTCGCCGTTGTTGTCGAGATCCATACCGAGGCAGCGGAGGCCGTCCGAGCCGGGCTCGATGAGGATGCGCGCGTCCCAGCGCACGGTCTTCGTGTTCCTGAGATCGAGGTTCATGTCGGTGTGAAGGATCCGAAGGTTGCGCGGGCCGTCGCGCCGGGGGTGGAGGAGGTAGTGCCCCTGCGGACCGTAGTCGCCGTCGCTGTGCCACGCGGTCCAGACGACGCGGTACCTCCTGTCGGCGCCGAGGAACTTGCTGGCGCTCAGCTCGTTCTCCTTGATCTCGGTCGGGTCATGGATGTACGTCAGCCAGTCGTGGTCGGGCGAGTGGATCTCCGCCACGAAACAGTCCTGGCCGCGCAGCGCCGAGATGCGGTTCTCCAGGAACTGCATCTCCAGCGCCAGGCCGCGGCGGCCGTCCAGCCACCCGTTCCGTTCTGCGAAGATCTCGGCCGCCCGCTCGGCCCTTGCCGCTCCGCCGGGGTCGGGCCGGGCGGCGGCCAGGAGGACCCTGTCGGTCCCGTCGGTGAATCGGAACACCGCCTCGGTGAACGGCTCGCTGAGGGTATCCTGCCCGTAGTACTTGTTGAGCATGTAGCGCTCGGTCCGGTTGGGGGGCGTCATCGTGGCGACGCCGCTCCCGAGGAAGGCGGCCCCCGTCACCTCGCCGCCGACCGGCTTCATCAGGAAGAGCGTGCCCTCCTTCAGGAGCAGCGTGAGGTTGTCCTTGCGGATCCTCAGGTCGGTCACGGCGTACGGCCGGCGGGAGTCGAGTCCCTTCGCGTAGAACTCCTCGAAGACCGCCTCCCTCTTGTCGATGAAATCGTGCGCGGACCAGCCGCTGCCCCCGCCCGCCGACGCGGTCTCCTGCGCGGGCGCCGGCGCGACATCGCGCGCGACGGCGCCGGGCACGAGCAGCAGGGCGGCCGGGAGCGCCACGGTGAGCAGGGCGCGGGGGAATCGGATCCGTGGCGTGAGGCGCATGCGAACCTCCCGAGGTCTCGTCGATCCTGGCGTCCGGGACGCGGGCGCTCCGGCGGAGGCCCCTTGTGACGCCGATTGTACTACCGGCGGTGTCCGGGCGGGTCCCCGGCCGCGGCCGCCGCGGGCCCGCGGCGGGCGGCGTCGGGGGGCCGGCGGTTCGCGAATCCCGCGGGGTGCTATAATCCGCGGCCGCGGCGCGGGGCGCCCGATCGGGCTCCCCCCGCGCCGGGCACCGAGATGGACTACGAAGCGGTCATCGGCCTCGAGGTTCACTGCCAGCTCCTCACCGAGTCGAAGATCTTCTGCGGCTGCTCGACCCGCTTCGGGAGCCCCCCCAACCGGAACGTCTGTCCGGTCTGTCTCGGCATGCCGGGGGTCCTGCCGGTCCTCAACCGCCGGGCCGTCGACCTGGCCCTGCGGGCCGCCCTCGCCCTGCACTGCTCGATCCGGCGGCGCTCGGTCTTCTCGCGCAAGAACTACTTCTACCCGGACCTCCCGAAGGGGTATCAGATCTCGATGTACGACCGGCCGCTGGCGGAAGGCGGCCACCTCGAGATCCGGTCGGACGGATCGGTGAGGCGGATCGGGATCACCCGCGTCCACATGGAGGAGGATGCGGGGAAGCTCTCGCACGAGGGGTTCGCCGACTCCGATCGCCGATCGTATGTCGACTTCAACCGCGCCGGCGTCCCGCTGATCGAGATCGTCAGCGAGCCGGACATCCGGTCGCCGGAGGAGGCCCACGCCTACTACTCGACCCTGAGGGACCTGCTGGTCGAGATCGGCGTCACCGACGGCAACATGGAGGAGGGCTCGCTGCGCTGCGACGCGAACGTGTCGCTCCGCCCGAGGGGAGAGGAGCCGCTCGGCACCAAGACGGAGCTCAAGAACCTCAACTCGTTCCGGTTCGTGCAGCAGGCGCTCGAGTACGAGATCCGCCGCCAGACGGAGGTCCTGGCGTCCGAGGGCCGGCTCACCCAGGAGACGCGTCTGTTCGACCCGAAGTCCGGGCGGACCTTCCCCATGCGCTCCAAGGAGGAGGCGCACGACTACCGCTACTTCCCGGAGCCGGACCTCCCGCCGCTGGAGATCGACCCGGCCTGGATCGAGCGGGTGCGGGCCGAGCTGCCGCCGAAGCTCCTCGCACAGCGCCGCCGGGAGTACCGCCGGGCGTACGGCCTCCCCGAGCAGCTCGCCTCCACGGTCACCATGAGCCACGCGCACGCCGACTACTTCGCGGCCGCGGCCCGGGCCGCGGGCGGTGACGGGAAGGCGGCCGCCAACTGGTTCTCGACCGAGGTGCTGCGCAGGCTCAACGAGAGGAAGATCGAGCTGTCGGGGCCGCAGGACGTGCCCCTCGACCCGGCCCGGCTCGGGCGCCTGATCCTCCTGGTGTCCGGGGGGACCATCTCGGGGAAGGCCGCGAAGGAGGTCCTCGAGGAGATCTTCGACAGCGGGCGCGATCCGGAGGACGTGGTGCGCGAGCGCGGGCTGGTGCAGATCAGCGACGAGGCTCCCATCCGGGAGGCGATCGAGAAGGTGATCGCGGCCAGCCCCGATCAGCTCGCCAAGTACCGGGCGGGCAAGTCCGCCCTCCTGGGCTACTTCGTCGGCCAGGTGATGAAGGCCACCGGCGGCCGGGCCAACCCGGGGCTGGTCAACCGCCTGCTCAAGGATCGCCTCGGCCGGCCGTGAACTCCCGAGGGCGATGATCCGGCTCTTTCACGTCACCAAGAAGTACGGCCTCGGGGCGCCCGCGCTCAGCGACGTCAACCTCCGGGTGGAGAAGGGGGAATTCGTCTTCCTCACCGGACCGAGCGGCGCCGGCAAGACCACCGTGATGAGGCTGATCTTCCGGCACGAGGTCCCGACCTCGGGACAGGTCGTGGTCCACAGCGAGAACGTCGCCACCATGGCCCCGCGGAGGATACCCGCGCTGCGGCGCAAGATCGGCGTCGTGTTCCAGGACTTCAAGCTCCTGCCTCGCAAGACCGTGTTCGAGAACGTCGCCTACGCCACCCGGGTGGTCGGGCTGCCTCCCAGGGAGCAGCGCAGCCGCACCTACCAGGTGCTGGAGATGCTGGGCCTCAACCACCGGCTTCACAACTACCCCGAGCAGATCTCCGGCGGGGAGCAGCAGCGCGTGGCGATCGCGCGGGCCCTCGTCAACCGGCCGCTGATCCTGCTGGCCGACGAGCCGACCGGGAACCTCGACCCCGACCTGTCGCGCGAGATCGTCTCGCTGTTCAAGGACATCAACTCGCACGGCACCACCGTGATGATCGCGACCCACGACCGCGATCTGATCCGGCGCATGGGGCGGCGGGTGATCGCGCTCGACCACGGCCGGGTCGTTCCCGGGTGGGCGGCGTGATGCGCCGTCCGGCTTCCTGAGGCATGCGGCGCCTCGCCCGGGGCCTGCGCCACTGCCTGCGCGAGGCGTGGGAGGGGCTCTCGCGCAACCCGGCCCTCAGCCTGCTGTCGGTGGTCGCCATCGGGATCTCGCTCTACGTCCTGGGGCTCTTCCTGGTCGTCGCGGTCAACCTCAACCGCTTCGTCGACGCGCTCGGGCGCGACGTCCAGGTCCAGATATTCCTCCGCGACGGGGCTTCGCCGGCCGCGCTCCGGGCGCTCCGCATCGCCCTCGACGCCGACCCCGCCGTCGAGGCAGCCCGAATGGTGAGCGCCGAGGAGGCGCGCCGCCGCTTCCGGGACGTCTTCCCCACGCTCGCCGACCTGTCCGACGGGATCGGCGGCGATCCGTTCCCGGCTTCCTTCGATCTCACGCTGCGCGACGGCTACCGCGATCCGGCGACGGTCGAGCGGGTGGCCCGCTCGTACGAGGGGGTCCCCGGGGTGGAGGAGGTGCGGTTCGACCTGGAGTGGATGGAGCGCCTCGCCGGGATCGTGGCGCTCGTGCGCGGGGGCGGAGTGGGGATCGGGCTGCTCCTCGGCTTGGCCATGATGGTGACGATCGGGGCGGTGATCCGGCTGACCGTCCTGGCCCGCCGGGAGGAGATCGAGATCATGCGCCTGGTGGGCGCCACGGGCGCCTTCGTCCGCGGCCCGTTCCTGCTCGCGGCCGCGGCGCAGGGGACGGCGGGGGGGCGGGCTGGCGCTCGCCGCCCTCCTGCTGACCCACCGGATGATCCTGGGGTCGGAGATCGCACGGGCGAACCCGTTCGTGGCGATCGTCGTGGGCCGCTTCCTGCCGGCCGAGGCGGCCGTCCTCCTCGCGGCGGGGGGAGCGCTCCTGGGCCTCGTGTCGGCCACGCTCGCGCTGCGTCGCACCGCGGTGCTCTGATCCCGGTCGTCGCCGGGGGGTGCCGGGGGGATCGCGCGCGGCGGCCGATCCGACGCTCCGGCGCCGGGCCCCGCTAGAACTCGCGCGCGATGTAGAACTCGGTGACGGTCCCGCCGTCGCGGAACGGGTCGTCGATCCGGCGGCGGTCCCGCGGGGTGCAGGCGGAGCCGATGTCGCACACCTCGATCGTGTTCTCGAACTGCCGCGCGAACACCCAGGTGAGCTGGAAGGGCCCCAGGTAGAAGCCCCACCCGAAGCCGTACGCGGCCCGGCCGTCCCCCAGCTTGTTGTTCTTCGAATCCCAGAAGTCGAAGTTCCTGACCCTCCCCAGGAACACGGCTCCGGTGAGCTGGTCGCCTCTCGCCGCCGACACCTCGAATCCCTGGTCCGGGTGGAAGAACTCGTCGCCGCCGAACCACGCGGTCCCGATGTCCAGGAAGAAGAAGCCGCGGATGTTACGGATCAGGCCGAAGGGAAAGGCGAGCGCGTCGATGAGAGGAAAGCGGAACTCGAGGTTCACGAACGAGATCCGGCTCCCGAAGAACTCGCGGAACTCGTAGCCCCTCAGCTGGTTGATCCCCCCGACCGGGTAGATGTCGAAGCTCCGCCCGTTGCTCACCGCCCCGGCCACCCGGAGGGCGAAGAGCGAGCGCGAGGTGACGCGGCGGTAGAGCCGGTAGTCCAGGAACGTGTTCACGAAGGACCCGGTGAAGTCGCCGCCGGAATCGTCCTTCGTATCGACCGTCGGGGCCCAGCGCATGGAGGCCCCGAAGCGCTGCCCGTGGTACGGCCCGAACTCCTTGAACCGGACCGTGTCCCCGTTGAGGCTCCAGCCGACGAACGGGTAGGACTCCTCGAACTCCACGAATCGGGCGGTGAACGAGTCGAGCCGGGTGATGCTGCGCTGGAAGTAGCCGGCGTTGGCGCCGACGCGGTAGTAACGGTTGAACGGATAGCTGACCTCGACGCCGGCCCCGGTGAAGCTGCGGAATTTCCGGGTCCGGTCGGTCCGGCCCGTGACCGGCGAGATCGCCAGGTAGAAGTCGCGGAAATCCGTGGCGAAGACGCTCCAGTTGAAGCGGTTCTTCAGGTTCACGTAGGTGAAGTTGAAGTTGGAGAAGGTGGACACCGACTGGAAGTCGAAGAAAAGGCGATGGTCCCCGAGCAGGTCGGAGACCACGACCCGGGCGTTGCTGAGGACCGTGCCGTCGTCGGCGACGCCGACCAGCACCGACGGGGCGCTCGAGATGTGCCACTTGAGCTTGTCGTATCGCGAGCGCTTCTCCTCGTCGAGCGCCAGGCGGACGGGGGGCTGGAACGGCTCCAGGTCGGTCGGCTGGCGCTCCAGCTCGGCCGGCCGCAGGATCTCCTCCGCCTCACCGGGCTGCATCCGGAACAGGCGGAACCGCCCGCGGCCGTACGAGGTGAAGGCGATCGACGTCCTGCCCGCGCCGTCGGGGAGCTCCAGCGGGGTGAAGATGCCGCCCACGACGTCGGTGAGGCGGCGGATCTCGCCGTCCTTCAGATCGAGCGTGTAGAGGTTGAAGATGCCGCCGGCCGCGTCGGAGACGTACAGGGCGCTGTTCCCGTCGCGGGAGAAGGACGGCTGCAGGTCGGAGCTGTCGCCGAAGGTGAGCTGGACCTTGCGGGACGGATCGTCGACGTCCACCATGAAGATCTTCTCGAACGCGTCGATCCGCCTGTTGTAGAGGATCCGGGCGCCGTCCGGCGACCACGAGGGGTTGCCGTCGTAGAATGGATCCTGGGTCAGGTTGCGCACCTCGCGCGTCTTCAGGTCGAGCGCGAAGATGTCGACCACGCCGCCCCGGTTCCCCTCGAAGGCGATCCACTCGCCGTCGGGGCTCCAGGCCGGCGAGTACTCGTCGTCGACCTCGGGGATGCCGATGCGGTCCTCGAGGTCGCCCTCCACGGCGTCGTAGACGGCCAGCACCCTCTCGTCCTCCCGCCGCACGAAGAACGCGACCCGATTGCCGTCGGGCGACCAGGTGATGTCCTTCTTCCCCCGGAAGGCTCCGTAGACGATGTACTCGTACTTGTTGGTGAAGCCCCTGGTCAGGTTCCGGATGACCTTGCCGTCCTTGGCGGAGACGATGGCGACGTCCAGATCCTCCCAGCGGTTGGTCATGACGGCCATCAGCTCGCCGGACGGGGACAGGGCGGGGGAGAAGGTGACGATGTTCCGCTTCCGCTCGGGATCGCGCTCCTTCCGGAGGCCGATCGGCTTGCCGTAGTCCTCGGCCTCCTTCTTCTCCAGCAGCGCCGGCAGGTACTTCTTCTGCAGGTACTTCTTGAACTGGCGGTCGAACTCGTCCGCCTCGATGCCGAAGGCGTCCCGGATCGGCTTGCGGACGTCGTTCGCGAGCAGGCTCTTGCGGAACTCCCAGATAAAGGCCCGCACGCCCTCCGAGCCGTAGCGCTCCTCGATGAAGTCGAAGGCGGCCTGACCGTAGCGGTAGGTCAGGAAGTCCAGCCTCTGCAGGCGGTGGATCGGCGGGATGAGTCCGTTGACCACCGCGTCGCGGATGATCATCTTGTCGAAGTTGTCCTCATCCTCGCCGAGGTGGCTCGCCAGCCCCTCCATGATCCAGCCGGGGACGTTGGCCCGGTAGGCGCGCGCGGGCGATTCCTTGTAGAGGATGCTGAACTCGAAGACGTGCGTCAGCTCGTGTCCGATCAGGGTGTAGAGCTGGTCGGGAGGCGAGTCGACCGGCAGCACCATGCGGTTCTCGATCGGGTCGGCGAACGCCGCGACGAACTCGGGGATGAAGCCGAGCTCGATGTTGGTCTGCTCGAACTCGACGTGCGTCTTGTAGTAGATGAGGGGGATGCGGAAGCTGATCTCGTGATCGAGGATCTGGGAGATCCTCAGGTACTGGCTCTCCGCGTAGGAGACCACTTGGTCGAGGAGCGCCTCCTCCTCGGGGTAGTAGTAGACGTCGAAATGGGGCGACCTGTAGATGTGCCAGTCGAACCGGTCGTAGTTGATCTTGTTCTTCCCGAACGACAGGGCGGGCGCCGGGGTCAGCGCCGCCACGGCCAGCGCCAACAGGCACGCGGGAAGAGACCTCCTCACGCCGATCCTCCAGCGCGGGGTCGGACGGGCCCCCGCGCGCTCGGGCTACTCGGTGAACAGGAAGCGCTGCACGGTTCTGGCCCTGGGCACCACGATCCCCATGATGTCGTCCTCGAACTGCTCGAACAGCTCAAACAGGCTGGAGAGCTCGTCGATTCCCCGTCCGGGCAGCGTCACGTCCCCCATGAAGTGGTCCTCGTACTGCAGCTGTCCGGTGGCCCCCCGGATGAAGAACAGGTTCAGCTGCATCGTCACCCCCCGGCGATCCACGTACGTGGTGCGCCGCACCCGCTGGCCGGTCAGCGGCGAGATCACGTCCTGCTCCACGAAGCCGGAGCGGTCCGAGGTCTCGAAATCCGCCTTGCCCGCGATGATCAGGTCGGCGCCGTGGCGGGCGCCCATGCGGCGCCAGAAGCCGCTGTTGGCCAGCAGGTCGGGGAGGCGCTGCTCGGGCAGCGACGGCGGGTCGACGTCCAGGACGTCCAGATCCGAGCGCTTGCGGAGCTCGTGGCGGAGCAGCGCGACGACCTCCCGGTTGAGATCGATCTCCTCGACCTCCTCGTCCACGATGAACCGCGTCACCAGGACCGTGCGGATCCCGCGCATGTCGAGGCGGGGGGGCATCGGGACGGTCAGCGTCACGCTCTCCACTCCGCCTCCGGCGGCCGGCCGCGCCCCCCACGGGGCGGCCAGCGTCAGGAGGGCCCAGGCGAGCGCCGCCCGAGGGGCCGGGCGTCGCGCGGCCGCCGGCGGGCTACGGTCGTCGCTCATCACCTTTCGCTTCGGCGCGCGCGCCCGCGCGCGCCCGCAGCAGCGCGCGCAGCTCCTCGAACGATTCGTAGTTCCTGCGGATCTCCTTGCGGTCGGGCTCGAGGCGCAGCGCCTCCTCGTACTCGCGCCTCGCCTTGTCGAACTGGCCGAGGCTCTCGTACGCCACCGCGAGGTTGTTGCGCACGCGCGCGTCGTCCGGGCGCTTCCCCAGGTACTTCTCCCAGCGGAAGATCGCCTCGCGCCAGAGTCCGTTCCGGGCGGCCTCGACCCCGAAGCGGAGCTCCTCCTCCAAACTGGTGCCGCGCCCGCCGGCCAGCGCCACGACGCTCAGCAGCGCGAGGACGGCGAGGGGAAGCGGGCGAGTTCTCATCCGGAGGTGTCCCGCCTTGCTCATCGAAGGGCGGCGCGGCATCGAGGCCGGCTCGGCGACGAAAGAGAAGCGACTCCCCGAGTATAGGTCAAGGGAGGGGGCATTTCAATTCGGGCGCGGGTTGACACCTCCCGACGCGTCCGTAGATTATCCGCATGCCCGAGAGCGCGCCCCCGAGGAGGGATCTGCCGCGACCGGTGAAGGACTGCTTCGGCACGGTGATCTCGAGCCTCAAGAAGATGAAGGAATGCGCCGGCTGCGAGCTTCTCGCCGAGTGCCGGTCGATCAACTGGGACTCCGCCGAGTCCGGGGATGGGCCGGCCGCCGTGCGGCGCTCCCCCGGCGCCGGCCCCCGCGCGCATGGCCTGATGCTGAGACCCTCGGGTAGCTTGGT
>JBHIBC010000034.1:0-29768 GCA_046758905.1 Acidobacteriota bacterium
CCGTACCCACCGGAGTATCGGCGACGGATGGTCGAGCTGGTCCGGGCGGGACGCGGCCCGGCGCCGGCGAGGGCATGGGGTCGGGCCGGCTCATGGCGGGATCAGGCGGGAGAGGGCGGCGATGTGGTCGGGCGTGGTGCCGCAGCATCCGCCGACGAGGCGGGCGCCCTGGCGCAGGCGATCGGCGACCCACAGGGCGTACCCGTCCGGCTCGTGCTTCTCGGGAAGTTTCCACCCGGTGGCCTCGTCCGGGTGCCCGAGGTGCGCGTACAGGCCGTGCGGGCGGTCCCCAACGAGCGGGATCAGGCGCGGGTAGACCTCCTCCAGCACCTCGGGCGGAGCGCAGTTCAGGAGCACGGCCCGCAGGCGCGGCCCGCCCGCGTCGAGGAGCGCCGGCACCGCGTCGCCGAGCGGCTCGCCGGAGAGGAGATGCCCGGGCGGCCTCGGGCAGAGGCTCAGGACCACGTCGAGGCCGGTGTCGCGCGCGGCGACCAGCGCCGCCTCCGCCTCCCGGCGGCTGTTCATCGTCTCCACGATGACGAGGTCGACGCCGAGCCCCGCCAGCAGGTCCGCCTGCCGGCGGTGCTCGGCCCGGCACTCGTCGTCGGGAGGGACCAGGTCGGGGCGGTAGCAGTCCTCGAGCGGCGCGATCCCGCCCGCCACGAGGCAGGGACGCCCGGCGGCGGCCGACGCTCCGGCGCGCGCCGCATCGACCGCGCGGCGGTTGAGCAGCCGCCACTGCTCGCCGCGGCCGGCGCGCCCCAAGCAGCGGAGCGTCGTCCTGAAGGTGTTGGTGACCAGGATGTCCGCCCCCGCGCGGGCGTAGTCGGAGTGGATCCCCCGCAGCACGCCGAGCCCGTGGTCCGACACCAGGGCGTGCGCGGACCAGAGCGGCAGCGTCGTGTGCACGCCGCGCCGGCCCAGCTCCGTCCCGACCGCGCCGTCGATCAGGATCGGCCGGGGCGCCTTCAGGAGGTCCGAGAGGCTCGGCCTCGTCACGGATTCACCCGTCTCGCGACCACGCCGCCTGCATTGTAGAACAACCGAGACCGGCCCCCGGGCCTCCGGGAGATAATCGCGCCGTGGCCGCCTCGCACGGATGGCGCATCTGGATCGACATCGGGGGCACCTTCACCGACGCGCTGGGGATCGGCCCCGACGGGATCCTGCGACGCGCGAAGGTCCTCAGCACGGGCGCCCTGCGCGGCAATCTGGAGAGGCGCGAGGGGCCGGCGCGGCTCCGCGTCCGCCAGTCCTGGGACGTCCCGCCCGAGCTCGTCCGCGGCTTCTCCTTCCGGATCCTGGGACGCGAACCCCTAGGGATCGTCGTCGAGGACTTCGACCCCGCGTCGTCGGCGCTGGAGCTGTCGCGCGCGCCCGCCGGCCCGATCCACCCGGGGACGCCCTTCGAGGTGCGCTCCCCGGAGGAGGCCCCGGTCCTGGCGGCGCGCCTGCTGACGCGGAGCAAGCCGGGCCGGCCGCTGCCGGCGCCCGCCATGCGGCTGGCGACCACCCTGGCGACCAACGCGCTCCTGGAGCGCCGCGGCGCCCCGACGGCGCTGTTCATCACCTCGGGCTTCGGAGATCTCCTGCGCATCGGCACGCAGCAGCGCCCCGACCTTTTCGCCCTCGAAGTCCGCCGACCCGTCCCGCTGTACGCGGCGGTCGTGGAGGTCCCCGAGAGGATCGCCGCCGACGGGTCGGTGCTCAGGGCGCTCGACCGGGAGGTCCTCGCCGCCGGGGCGCGGCGGCTGCTCCAAAGCGGCATCGACGTCGCGGCCGTCTGTCTCCTGCACTCCTACCGCAACCCGGTCCACGAGCAGGAGGTCCGGGACCTGCTCCTGCGCCGCGGCTTCCGCCACGTCTCCTGCTCCTCCGATCTCTCGCCCCTCATCAAGATCCTGCCCCGCGCCGAGACGGCGGTCGTGGACGCCACGCTCTCGCCGGTGGTGCGGGACTACCTCGGCAGGATCGGGCGTCGCCTTGGGAGGGGCCGGCTGCACGTGATGACCAGCGCCGGCGGCCTCGTCGGGCCGCTGTCGGCGCGCCCCAAGGACATGCTGCTCAGCGGGCCCGCGGGGGGCGTGGTCGGGGCCGCGCTGGCGGGACGGCGGTCGGGAGCGTCCCGACTGATCGCCTTCGACATGGGCGGGACGAGCACCGACGTGGCTCGCTTCGACGGCGAGTACGAGTACCGCTACGAGCAGCGCATCGCCGACGCGCACCTCGTCGCGCCGGGCATGGCGATCGAGACGGTGGCGTCGGGCGGCGGGTCGATCTGCTGGTTCGACGGGGAGCGGCTCCGGGTCGGGCCCCGCAGCGCCGGCGCCGACCCCGGGCCGGCCTGCTACGGGGGCGGCGGACCGCTCACCCTCACCGACGTCGACCTCCTGCTCGGCCGCCTCGACCCAGACGGGTTCGAGATCCCCATCGACCCGCGGCGCTCCTCGGAGCGGCTGGATGAGCTGCGCCGATCCCTGGCCGCCGGCACGGGGGAGCGGGCCCGGCCGGAGTCGATCCTTTCGGGATTCTTGGAGATCGCCGACGAGCGGATGGCCGACGCCATCCGGCGGGTCTCGCTGCGCCGCGGGTACGACCCCTCGGGGTACGCCCTGGTCGCCTTCGGCGGCGCGGGCGGGCAGCACGCCTGCAGCGTCGCCGCGCGCCTCGGGATGAGGACCATCATCCTGCCGCGCGACGGGAGCCTGCTCAGCGCCCTCGGCCTCGGCCACGCGACCCTCGAACGGTTCGCAGAGGAGCAGGTCCTCGAGCCGCTCGTCTCCGCCCGGAAGACCCTTCCGGCCCGCTTCGAACGACTCGCCCGGCGCGCCGCCCGCGAGCTGGAGGCGGAGGGCGCGCCCCCGGGACGGATCAAGATCCGCCGCCGCACCGCCTACCTGCGCTTCGTCGGCCAGGACTCGGTGGTGGAGATCCCGTTCCGGGACGGCGCCTCACTCCTCGGCTCCTTCAAGCGCCGCTACGCCGTCCTGTTCGGACACAGGCCGGAGAGGAGGGCGGTCGAGGTGGAGTCGCTGCGGGTCGTCGCCTCGTCGCGCGGCGGTCTTCCCGCCCGGAGCCGGAGGGCGCGGCGGCGGCCGGCCGCACTGCGTCCCATAGGCCGCCGGCGGTGCTACCTCGGCGGGCGGTTCCGGAGCGTCCCGGTGTTCCGGCGCGACGACCTGCCGCCGGGCGCCAGCCTCGCCGGCCCCGCCCTGGTCTTCGAGCGCCACAGCGCCTCGCTCGTCGAGCCCGCATGGCGGGCCGAGGTGGACGGCGCGGGCGCTCTCGTCCTCCGGCTCCGGGGGGACCACGCCCCCCGGCGGCGCGCGGCGCGCCGCGACCGGCCCGAAGCGGTTCGGCTGGAGTTGTTCGTCAACCGCCTCGAGTCGATCGCCTCCGAGATGGGCGACAGGCTGCAGCGGACGGCCGTCTCCACGAACGTCCGCGAGCGGCTCGATTTCTCCTGCGCGGTGCTCGACGCCGCAGGGGATCTCGTGGTGAACGCTCCGCACATACCGGTGCACCTCGGCTCGCTGGGCCTGTGCGTCCGGGCGCTGGCGCGAGCGATCCCGATGCGGCCCGGCGACTCGGTTGTGACCAACCACCCCCTGTTCGGGGGCTCCCACCTGCCCGACGTGACGGTGGTCACCCCGGTGTTCACCTCGGGCGGCCGGGGCCCGGCGGGGCGCAGGCGCGCCCGCCGGCCGGAGCTTCTGGGCTATGTCGCGAGCCGTGCCCACCACGCCGAGATCGGCGGCTCCCGGCCGGGATCCTTCCCCCCCGACGCGCGGCGCTTGGTCGAGGAGGGCGTGGTGATCCCGCCGACCCACATCGTGCGCGCGGGGAGGCCGCGCTGGGAGGCGATCCGGCGGATCCTGGAGGAGGGCGCGTACCCGTCGCGCGCCGTGCCGGACAACCTGGCCGACCTGCGGGCGGCGCTGGCGGCCAACCACGCGGGGGCGGTCGCCCTCGAGGCGCTGGCGGCCTCGCTCGGAGGCCCGGCCCTGCACGGCTTCATGGCCGCGCTCAAGCGGCTGGCGGAGCGGCGCATGCGGAGCAGCCTGCGGGCGATCCCGGAGGGGACGTACCGCGCCGAGGAGCACCTGGACGACGGCTCGCCGCTGCGGGTCGCCGTGGCGGTCGCGGACGGCCGGGCACGCTTCGACTTCACCGGCTCGGCGCCGCAGCACCCGGGCAACCTCAACGCCACGCCGGCCGTGGTGCGCAGCGTGGTGATGTACGTGTTGCGGCTGCTGCTGCGCGAGCCGCTCCCCCTCAACGACGGTCTGCTCCGCCCGATCCGCATGCGCATCCCGCGCGGCATCCTGAACCCTCGGTTCGGGGAGGATCCTGCCGAGGCGCCCGCGGTCGTGGGCGGAAACGTCGAGACCAGCCAGCGGCTCGTCGACACGCTCCTCAAGGCCCTCCGGCTCGCCGCTTGCAGCCAGGGGACGATGAACAACGTCCTGTTCGGCACCGAGGGTCTCGGGTACTACGAGACCATCTGCGGCGGCTGCGGCGCCGGCCCGGGATTCCGGGGCGCCGATGCGGTGCACAGCCACATGACCAACACGCGGATCACCGACCCCGAGGTAATTGAGCACCGCTACCCGGTGCGCGTCGAGCGCTTCGCCCTGCGCCGCGGATCGGGCGGGGCCGGCCGTTACCGCGGGGGCGACGGCGTGGTGCGCGAGCTCACTTTTCTGAGGCCCGCGGCGCTGTCCGTCCTGAGCCAGCACCGCACCGTGGGCCCGTCCGGGCTCGCCGGAGGGGCCGACGGCCTTCCGGGCGCGCAGCGCCTGCTGCGCGCCTCGGGCGAGACGGTGCCGCTCGGGCCGATCGACGCCTGCGACGCCGCCCCCGGCGACCGGCTGGTGGTGGAGACACCCGGGGGAGGCGGATACGGCCCTCCCGAGGGCGAGCCGTGAACCGCCTCCTGCTGGTCCTCTTCTGGTCGGTGATCTCGGCCGCCTTCATCGGGCCGGGGACGGTGACGGCGTGCGCCTCCGCGGGGGCCGGCTTCGGGCTCGCCCTCCTGTGGGCCCTGGCCTTCTCGACGCTGGCCTGCCTGGTCCTGCAGGAGGCGGCGGCGCGGGTGACGGTGGTGTCGGGGCTGGATCTGGGCCGGGCCATCCGCCGCAGATTCCCGGGCGGCCGGGCCGGGCTGCCGGTGCTCCTCCTGGTTCTGGGGGCCGTCCTGCTCGGGTGCGCCGCCTACGAGGCGGGGAACATCCTCGGCGGCGTCTCCGGAGCGCACCTCGGCACCGGATTGCCCCGCGCCGAGCTGACGCTCGCCTGCGGCGCGAGCGCCGGGATCCTCCTCTGGTTCGGGAGGGCGCGGAGCGTCGCCCGACTGATGGGGTGCGCCGTCGCGCTGATGGGCGCGGCCTTCCTGGCGGTGGCGGCGCTGCTGCGGCCGCCGCCGCTCGATCTCCTGCGGGGCGGCCTGGTCCCCTCCTTCCCCTCCGGGTCGGGGATGCTCGTGCTGGGCCTCATCGGCACGACCGTCGTCCCGTACAACCTCTTCCTCGGGTCAGGGCTCGCGGGCGGCCAGACGCTGCGCGAGTCCCGGTTCGGGCTGGCCGTGGCGATACCGCTCGGGGGGATCATCTCGATGGCGATCCTGGTCGCAGGCACCGCGGTGAGCGGCCGCTTCGACTTCGATTCGCTCTCCACCACCCTCGCCGGCCGGCTGGGAGCGTGGGCCGGGCCGCTGTTCGCGTTCGGGCTGTTCGGCGCGGGACTCTCCTCCGCAGTGACCGCGCCGCTGGCGGCCGCGGTGACCGCGCGAGGGCTGTTCGGGGGCCGGTGTCCGGAGCGATGGGAGGACCGTTCCTGGCGCTATCGCACGGTCTGGATGGCGATCCTGCTGGTCGGCCTGGCCTTCGGCCTGTTGGAGGTCAGGCCGGTTCCGGCGATCCTTCTCGCCCAGGCGCTGAACGGTCTGCTGCTGCCCTTCGTGGCCCTGTTCCTTCTGATCGTGCTGAACGACCGGCGGATCGTGGGGCGGGCGGGGCTGAACGGGCCGGCGGCGAACCTCGCCCTCGGCGGCGTGGTCGCCGTCACCCTCGTCCTGGGCGCCTACCACACCCTCGGCCCGGCTGCCGTCGCCGTGGGCCTGCCGGCCCCCGGAGGCGGCGCCCTCCTGGCCGTCTCGGGGTTGGCGGCGGGGCTCGCGTTCGCGCCGGTCCTTCGCTCGATCCGGCGCCGGAGGGACCTGATTTGACAGACAGATACCAAAAGGGCTAATATCACTCCCTCCGTCCCCGAACCGACCGTATGCAGCAGAAGGTGCCCATGCCTCGAGTGCGGCCCGTCCGGATCCGTTTCACGATATGGAACAAAGCGATTCGGCCCCGCCGCCCGCCGGACTCCGATGCGGGCGTCCCGCGCGGCGGGTGCGGGCCCCATGCCCCCCTCTGGACCCCGCGACCATGGGCCGGCTGATCCTGGTCTCCAACCGCCTCCCCTTCACGCTGCGCCACCTAGGGGACGAGTCGAGGCTGGCGCGCAGCGCCGGGGGCCTCGTCGCCGGTCTGGGCCCGGTTCACGAATCGAGCGAGTCGCTCTGGATCGGCAGCCTCGGCGGCGACGTAGACGGGGTCCGCCGCGCCGAGCTGCAGAAGCATCGTCTGGTGCCGATCTCCCTGCCCCGGGAGAAGGCCCGCAGGCACTACGAGGGGTTCTCGAACGGCGTCCTGTGGCCCCTGTTCCACTACTTCCTCGAATCGGTCGAGTTCGACCCGGCCGACTACGAGGCGTACCGGCAGGTGAACCAGAGGTTCGCCGACGTGGTGGCGCAGCACGCCCGTCCCTCCGACCGCATCTGGATCCACGATTACCACCTGATGCTCCTCCCGTCGCTGCTGAGGCAGCGGCTGCCGGACGCCCGCATCGGGTTCTTCCTGCACATCCCCTTCCCCGCCTCCGAGGTGTTCCGGGTGCTCCCCGTCGCGCAGGAGATCCTCCGCGGCCTGCTGGGATCCAACGTGGTCGGGGTGCACTCCTACGACTACGCCCGACATCTCGCCACCTGCTTCTGGCGCTTCTTCGGGAGCGGCCTCGACGGGGACGCCGTGCAGTGGGAGGGGGGCCGCTGCCACATCCGCGTCCTCCCTCTGGGCGTCGACGTCCGGCGCCACCGCGAGCTGGCCGCCTCGGCCGAGACCGAGCGCCGCCTCGCCGCCTGGCGCCGCCGCGTGGCGGGACGGAAGGTGGTGCTCGGAGTCGACCGTCTGGACTACAGCAAGGGCCTGACCCAGCGGCTGGAGGCGTATCGCCGGCTCCTGACCGACGATCCCTTCTGGCGCAAGGCGGTCGTCTTCCTCCAGCTCGCAGTGCCCACGCGCCAGGCCATCCAGAAGTACGGCGATCTCAAGAGGCAGGTGGAGCAGAGCGTCGGCGAGATCAACGGCGAGTTCGGCGAGCTGGGACGGATGCCGGTCCACTACATGTATCGGTCGGTCCCGACCGAGGAGCTGGCGGCGCTGTACCGTCTGGCCGACGTCGCCATGGTGACGCCGCTGCGGGACGGCATGAACCTGGTGGCCAAGGAGTACATCGCCTCCCGGCTCGACGACACCGGTGTCCTGGTGCTGAGCGAGTTCGCCGGCGCGGCCTCAGAGCTGGGGGAGGCGTTGGTGGTCAACCCGTGGGACCTCGACGGCACCGTGGGCGCCCTGCGCCGCGCGCTCAGCATGGAGCCGGATGAGATGCGCCGCCGCATGTCGGCGCTCCGCCGGCGCGTGGCCACCCACGACGCCCGTTACTGGGCGACGACCTTCCTGGAGTCCTTGGAGGAGTGCGCCGGGCCCGCGGGGAACGGAAGGAGCCGGGCCGAGGACGGGTCGTGGACCGCCGATCTGGTGCAGGCCTTCGCCATCGCGAGGAGGCCGCTGATCGTCCTGGCGTACGACGGGACGCTCAGAGAGTTCGACGAGGAGCCGGGATACGCCCGCCCCGACCCGGAGCTGCTCGATCTCCTGCAGCGGCTGTCATCGACCCCGGGGCTCGAGCTGATCCTGCTCAGCGGGCGTGACCGCGAGTCGCTGTCGGGATGGTTCGGGGGCCTCCCGATCCACCTGGTGGCCGAGCACGGGGTGTTCCTCAGGGCCCGCGGAGGGGAGAGCTGGGACGAGCTGGTCCCCGGGATCGATCGCTCGTGGTTCGCTGCCGTCGAGGAGGCGATGGCGAGCTACGTGGCGCGCACGCCCGGATCGTTCATCGAGCGCAAGCACGCCGGCCTGGCGTGGCACTACCGCCGGGCCGAGCCGGACCTCGGCCTCAGGCAGGGGCGCGAGCTGGCGCACCACCTGACCGAGTACTTCGCCAACCGCCCCGTTCGCGTGCAGCAGGGAGCCTGCGTGGTCGAGGCCCACAGCCAGGGGATCGACAAGGGCTGGGCCTACCGCATCCTCCTCCGCCGCTTCGGGGCGTTCGACTTCATCCTCGCCGCGGGGGACGACCGCACGGACGAGGATCTGTTCGAGACCCTCGCCCCGAGCGTCTGGTCGATCAAGGTCGGCGGCGGCGTCAGCGCCGCCCGGTTCCGCCTCTCCTCCCCCGATCGCCTGCGGGCGCTGCTCACCGACGCCCTGGCGTCGCGCCTCCGGCGGCGCCCGGACGGCGGGAGCCGTCTGCCCCGGAGCGCCGCGCTGGGGCCGGAGGGACGGGGCGCCTCAGCGGGCCGCGCCGGGCTGCCGGGCCCCCTCGCGCCGGGGGACCGGAGCGAGACGTAGCCTCCCCCGGAGCGCCGGGGCGCGAGGGCGGCCTACTTGCTTCCCTCGTAGATCCCCATGATCGTCCGCAGCAGCTTGACCGCCTCGTCCTTGCTGCGCTGGAAGCTGTTGCGGCCGATGATCGACCCGTAACCGCCGCCGTCCCGGATGGCCCGTATCTGCTCCAGCAGCGCCTCGTCGGAGATCTTCCCGCCGCCGGAGAAGATGACGATCCGCCGTCCGGCGAAGGCCGACTGCACCACGTGCCGCACGCGGTCCGCCAGCGTCTCGATCGGCACCTTCTCCTTCTCGTACACCTTGCGGGCCGCGTCCTGCTCGATGTGGGACGAGGGGAGCTTGACCTTGATGATGTTGGCCCCGAGCTGCGCCGCGATCTGCGCTGCGTAGGCCACGACGTCGATCGCCGTCTCCCCCTCCTTGGACAGCTGCGAGCCGCGCGGGTAGGACCAGACCACGACCGCCAGGCCGGCCGCCTTCGCCTCGCGCGCGAGCGAGCGGAGCTGCTCGTACATCCGCCCGCAGTGGGCCGAGCCCGGGTAGACGGTGTAGCCGATCGCGGCGCAGCCGAGCCGGAGCGCGTCCGCGACGCCGCCGGTCTGGACCGAGACCGGGTCCCGCTCGTCGTGCAGGACGTCGTGGTTGTTGAGCTTGAGGATGAGCGGGATCTCCCCGGCGTGGGTGCCGGCGCCGGCCTCCAGGAAGCCCAACGGCGCCGCGTAGGCGCTGCACCCGGCCTCGAGTGCCAGCTGGAAATGGTAGTGCGGGTGGTAGGCGGGAGGGTTGGGTGCGAACGAGCGCGCCGGCCCGTGCTCGAAGCCCTGGTCGACGGGGAGGATGACCATCCTGCCGGTCCCCCCCAGGGTGCCGTGGTTCAGCATGCGCGCCAGGTTGGTCCGCACGCCCGGGTTCTCGCTCTCGTAGAACGACAGGATCTTGCGTACCGCTTCGTTCATCTTCTCGTCTCCTCTTCCTCAGGCGTCCACGGCCTGGAAAAGATCGTTGGGCGACCCGGCCGGCGTCGGCCGGCGACCTCCCCCGGGATCAGACCCCGCCGCCGGCGAGGAACTTCTCGTACAGGGCGACGTCCTCGGGGCTGCCGATCACCAGCTCGACCCTCTGGTGCAGCGACTCGACGCGCTGATCGAGGATGCGCTGCCGGCCGGTGCCGGCGCGCCCGCCCGCCTGCTCGACGACGTAGGCCATCGGGGCGCACTCGTAGAGGAGCCGCAGCTTGCCGCTCCGGTTGGACCGGTCGGCCGGGTAGAAGAAGATCCCCCCCTCGATCAGGGTGCGGTGGACGTCGGCCACAAGCGCCCCCACGTACCTGAGGGAGTACGGCCGCTTCGTGGACGGGTCGCGCTGGGTGAGGTAGTCGACGTAGCGGCGGACGTTCGCGCCCCAGTCGTGGCTGCGTCCGACGTTGGCGCTGAAGGTCCTGCCGCGGCGCGGGCACCGCATCATCCGGTGCGACAGCACGAAATCGTCGAGGTCGTGCTCGAAAGTGAAGCCGTTGACGCCGTTGCCGCGGGTGTAGACCAGGATGGTGCTCGGTCCGTACATGACGTATCCCGCCACCGCCTGCCGCATCCCGCCGCCCAGCTCCTCCCCGATGGGGCCGCACGCCCCCCTCCCGGCACGCTCGTAGAAGCCGAAGATGGTCCCCACCGGGCAGTTGATGTCGGTGTTGGAGGAGCCGTCGAGCGGGTCGACGCAGAGGATGTACCTGGCGTCGGGGCCGGAGGACATCGGCCGGATCTCCTCGATCTCCTCCGACACGATCCCGGCGACCTCGCCGGTCTTGCCGAAGACCTCGAGGACGATGTCGTTGGCCACCACGTCGAGCTTCTTCTGCTCTTCGCCCGAGGGGTTGGTCTCGTCGGACAGCCCCAGCAGACCAACCAGCGCGGCCCGCCGCATCTCGTGCGCGATCGTCTTGCCGGCGCGCGCCATGTCCGACAGGACGGCGGAGGTGGCGGGGTCCGGCCGGGGACGGCCCTCCACCTCCCTCTGGAGGAATCGACTCAGGGTCATCGCTTCGTGGACCACCGGTGCACCTCCTTCCCGCCTGCGGGGCGGCGGGTCGTTCATTCAGGGTTCCTCCACGCCCTGCCGTCACGGGCGAGAAGCTCGTCCGCCCCGGTCGGCCCCCAGGAGCCGGCCGCGTAGTCGGGAAAGCCGCGCGGGCGGAGCGCCCCCCACACGTCGAGAATGGGGGTCAGCACGCTCCACGCCGCCTCCACGTTGTCGGCCCGCTGGAACAGGGTCGCGTCCCCGTTCATGCAGTCGTAGAGGAGCGTCTCGTAACCGGTCGTGGGCTTCGCGTCGAAGTAGTCGGCGTAACAGAAGTCCATGTCGACCGCTCCGATCCGCAACGCAGGCCCCGGTATCTTCGCCCCGAAGCTCAGCGAGATCTGCTCGTCGGGCTGGATCCTCAGGATCAGCCGGTTCGGGGTCACGCGGTCGATGGGCGTCTCGCGGAACAGGGCGAACGGGACCCTGCGGAACTGGATCACGATCTCGCTGATCCGCCTCGCCAGCCTCTTCCCGGTGCGCAGGTAGAAGGGGACGTCGGCCCACCGCCAGTTGTCGATCATCAGCTTGAGCGCCGCGAACGTCTCGGTGGGGGACTCGGGGGCGACCTTCGGCTCGGAGCGGTACGCCGGCACCTGCGTCCCTCCGTCCAGCGTCCCCTCGTCGTACTGGCCCCGGACGGCCCTCGTCAGGACCTCGTCTGGAGGGATCGGCTGGATGGCGTTCAGGATCTTCCGTTTCTCGTCGCGCACCGCGTTCGCGTCGAAGGAGATCGGCGGCTCCATCGCCGTCAGAGCCAGGAGCTGGAACAGGTGGCTGGGCACCATGTCGCGCAGGGCGCCCGCCTGGTCGTAATACCCGCCGCGCCCCTCCACGCCCAGCGTCTCGGCCACCGTGATCTGGACGTGGTCCACGTAGCGCCGGTTCCAGATCGGCTCGAAGATGCCGTTGGAGAACCGGAACACCAGGATGTTCTGCACCGTCTCCTTCCCGAGGTAGTGGTCGATGCGATAGATCTGGCACTCGTCCAGGACCTCCTGGACCTCGCGGTTGAGAGCGCGCGCCGACTGCAGGTCGCGCCCGAACGGCTTCTCGATGACCATCCGGCGCCAGCGGCCCCGCTCTTCCCGGGCCAGGCCGGCCTCGCCCAGCCGGCGCAGGATGCCGGAGAAGAACCCCGGCGGGCAGGCGAGGTAGAAGATGACGTTGCCCCCGGTGCCGTGGTCGCGCTCCACCTGCTCCAGGACGCCCCGCAGGCGCGCGTAGGCGGCCGGGTCGTCGAACTGCCCCCGGACGAAGTAGATCCTCCCGAGGAGGTTCTCCCAGACCGGCCGAGCGAGGTCGGCCGGCAGGTGCTCGCGCAGCTCGGAGCCGATCAGCTCGCGGAACGCCTCGTGGGTGTACTCCCGCCTGGCGAACCCGATCAGGGCGAAGTTCCCGGAGAGGAGGTGGCCCGCCTCCAGGTTGTACAGCGCCGGGAGGAGCTTGCGCTTGGTCAGATCCCCGCCCGCGCCCAGGATGACCATCGCGCAGGGTCCCGCCGCCTTCGCCCGAGAGGCGCCGGCTCCCCGCCGGCCGCTCGCCCTCATCGATGCGCCCGTCCTCCCCGCGGCCCGAGGCGGGCGGCCGCCGCCGCTCCTCGGTCGGCCAGCGCCCGCCCCACCAGCTCGCGCAGCCGTCCCAGCCCGTGGGCCGCATCCGGCCCCAGGTGCACCCGCAGCGCCCGCCGGCGACGCTCGGCCAGCACCCGGAAGTCCCCCAGCGCCTGCGCCGCCTTGACGATCCCGAACGTGTACCTCCTCCCCGGGACGGGCCGGTCGGCGGCGGCGCAGGTCACCTGCAGGAAGACGCCGGTGTCCGGTCCGCCCTTGTAGGCCTGACCGGTCGAGTGCAGGAAGCGCGGCCCGTACCCCAGGCAGGTCGCCACCCGACGCGCGTCCCGCACCGCGTGACGGATCGCCTGCAGGTGGGCGTCGTGCTCCCCGCTCATCTCGACGTAGGCGAGCAGCGCGAAGTAGTCTCCGGCCGACAGGCGGCCCAGGTGCGCCCGAAGAAGACCCTCCACGCCCGCCTCCCGGCCCGCCGCCCCCCCGAGAGCGCCGGCGTTGCGATCGTCCGCGAACAGCCGGATCGCCCCGTCCTCCGCGAGCGGGGATTCGGGCGGGAAGCTTCCGCTCTCCTCGTACCTCGACGTGAGCGCCCGAGTCGCGACCTTGCTCGCCTCGACGTCCGGCTGGTCGAACGGGTTGATCCCCAGGATCGATCCGGCGACGGCGGTGGCGATCTGCCAGCGGAAGAACTCCCGCCCGAGATCGTCGGGCCCGGCGACCGAGATGCGCATCACCGGGTGGCCCGCCTCCTCGAGCCGCGCCACCGCCCCGTCCTGCCGGGCGTCGGGGGCCGAGGCGAGCCTCAGGTAGACCAGCAGCCGGTCCTCGCCGTACGCCTCCGGCGGCCCCGGCTCCTCCCGGTCCACCGGGATCAGGGCGGTGCCGCGCTTGCCGGTCGACTCGGCGAGGAGCTGCTCCAGCCAGGCGCCGAGGGCGGCGATCCGGGGCGAGGCGATCAGGGTGACCTTGTCGCGGCCGGCCCGGCCGTGGGTGGCGAGGACAGCCCCGAGCACGACTCCGGGGTTGTCGTCCGCGGGGACCGAGGCTGCGCAGGCCCGCGCCATGCCGCGCGCCCCCTCCAGGAGCCTCCCGACGTCGAGCCCCATGATCGCCGCCGGCACCATGCCGAAATCCGACAGCGCCGAGTAGCGGCCACCGATGCTCGGGACGCCGTGAAAGACCCGTCGGAAGCGGTCCTCCTCGGCGACCCGCTGGAGGCTCGATCCGGGGTCGGTGATGGCGATGAACCGCTCGCCCGCTCCGGCGCGGCCGACGGCATCGCTCACCCGCTCGAAGAAGTACCGCCTCAAGATGTCCGGCTCCAGCGTGCTGCCCGACTTGCTCGAGACGATGAACAGCGCCCGGGCGAGGTCGATGCGGCGCTCGAAGGACCCGATCTGGGCCGGGTCGGTGGAGTCGAGGACGTGGAGCGCCGGAAAGCCCGGGACCGGGCCGAACGTCCTGCTCAGGACCTCCGGGCAGAGGCTGGATCCGCCCATCCCCAGGAGCAGGGCGTGGGTGAACCCCTCCCGGCGGACCTCCTCGGCCACGCCGCGCAGGCGATCGAGATCGGCGAGCTGCTCCTCCACGATCCCGAGCCACCCCAGCCAGGAGGCCTCGTCCTCCCCGGTCCACAGCGACGCGTCGCGTTCCCAGAGCCGGCGCGCTTTGTCGCCGGCGCGCCAGTCCGCCAGCGCCGCCCGCACCGCTTCATCGACAGCCTTCATCCGAATCGCCTCCTCGGCATCCTCTCGATGAGGGCCGCGCCGGGCGGGTGAGGGCCCGCGCCGCAGCTGGCCGTGTGGCGCAAGTGTATCAGAGCGCGGGGGGCGGCGGGCTCCCCGCGGAGGAGCGCGCCTGGCGGATCTCATAGACGGCGAGGACCAGAGCCCCGAGGCCGACGAAGGTGGCGGCGAACTCGACGATCGTCCCGAGGACGGGAATGGCGAAGACCACGTACAGGACCGGGACCCCGACCACCAGGGCCAGGTAGAGGGAGGCCCCGGCCCGGCCCGCCCGCTCGAGGATCGACCTCCCCAGCCAGATGGCCACGTACAGGTGGACCAGGAGGGCCACGATCACGAAGATCAGCAGGGCGAGGATGGCGAGCGGAATGGTGACGATCAGCACGCAGGCGATCAGGGAGGCGACCGGCACGACGATGAGCGTGATGAACCCGATGCCCGCGCTGCGCAGGCCGTCCTTGCGCACCATCGAGATGGTCCTCTCGGTCAGCGCGGGGGTCAGGGCCGTGAGGGCGAGCCCGATGACCAGCAGCGTCAACATGCAGAACAACCAGCCCACAACGACCCCGGTCGAGACGGCGCGCTTCCTCTCCGCCGGCAGGTAGACGATGTCTCCCCCGACGCGCCCGATCGTCTCCCGGTCGAGCCGGTTCCTCGACTTGTAGTCCAGGTCGCCGGCGATCCGCGCCTGCGGATCGATGGTCACGATGTCGGCCTCGATCTCGGCGCTCTCGCCCACGCTGCCCTCGAGGACGACCTCGCCCCCGGTCGCGTCGACGCTGCCGTCGACGGTGCCGCCGATCTCGATCCGTCGGCCTCCGGCCTCCAGATCGCCGGTGATGTGCGCCTCCGGGCCGATTCGAACCGTCTCGCAGCCGGCGATCAGATCGCCCTCGATGAGCCCGTTCACCCGCAGCGAGCGGCACCCGACCCGGACCCCGTTCCGGATCGTCCCGTCCAGCACCACCGACTCCGCCCCGGCCCACACATCGCCGGTCACGACGCCGGTCACCTCGAGCCTCTGGCAGCCGACGACCAGGTCCCCGTCGAGCGTCCCGCGGATCTTCACGACGGCCGAAAAGAGGTAGAGATCGCCCTCGTGAGTCTCCCCCTCCTCGATGACGTAGAGGGCGCCGCTCGACGATCCTCCGCCGGCCGAGGCCGGCGGTGCCGCGGCGGCGGCCGCCTCCAGGAGGAGGATCGACGAGGCGAGGGCCGCCGCCCGGACCCGGGCGACCCGCCCGAGGATGCCGCGGTGCTGGCTCATGAGGGCAGCCTCCTCGGCCCCACATACCGCCACGGCGGCGGGCGATCAAGGACTTCTGGGCGGGCGGCAGGATTCGCCGGGCGAGCGGTCGCCGGCGCGGGATGAGCGGCCCGCCCCCGCTCCCCGGCCGGCGGGCGCCGACTCACCAGGGGATGATCTCCCGCAGCAGCCTGGCCCGGCGGCGGGAGAGCGGGAGGACGCTCCTGTCCGCGTCCCGCATCACGATCAGATGCCCGCCGCCCCGCTGCTGCCGGATCTCGCCGACGTGGGAGAGGTTGATCAGGAACCGCCGGTGGGCGCGGAAGAAGCCCGGCGCGAGCCGCGCCTCCAGGTCGCCGAGGGTCTGGTCCACCAGGAGCCGCGCCGTCGCGGTCCTCGCGAAGACCACCGTCTCCTCCGCCTCGATCCAGAGGATCTCCGCCGGCTCGATCAGGACGACGTGCGCGCCGCGACGCGCCGGGATCCGGAGCGGCGGCCCCGGTCCGGCCCGGGCGGCGTCCTCCGGCCGCGGCAGCCCGGCGCGGATCTCCTCCAGTAGCCTGACGATCTTCCCCCCCGCCGGGGCGGCGCCCTCGAGGGCCTCGCGCGCCTTCGCGATCGCCGCCGCGAACCGCTCCCGCCCGAACGGCTTCAACAGGTAATCGAGGGAGTTCACCTCGAACGCGGGCACCGCGTACCGGTCGTAGGCGGTCGTGAAGATGACCCGCGGCCGGTGCCGGGCACGCCGCAGCACCTCGAAGCCGTCCCCCTCGGGGATCCTCACGTCCAGGAAGCACAGGTCCGGTCGCTGCCGATCGATCAGCTCCACGGCGGACACCGCGTCGGCCGCCTCGCCGACCAGGACGCAGTCGGGGTGCCGCGCCAGCAGCCGCTTGAGCCGGTCGCGCGCCGGCCTCTCGTCGTCGACGATCACCACCCGCATGATCATGCGCGGCCCCCGCGCCCGGCGCCGGGAGCGGCCCCGGCCGAAGCGGGCGGCGCAGGGCCCGCCCCGGCGCGGGCCCGACCGATCGGCAGCCTCATCCGGGCCACGGCCCCCCGCCCGCCGGGATTGGCGGTCAGCTCGACGCCGCCCCGCCGGCCGTACAGGGTGCGCAGGCGCTGGCGCACGTTGCCGAGCCCGTGCCCTTCCCGGATCGGGTCGCCCGTCGCGTCCCGGAGACCGGCCCCGTCGTCCCCGACGTCGATACGCAGGAGGCCCCCGTCGACCCGCGCCGCGATGCGCACCGTCCCCCCGCCGCCTACCGGGGCGATGCCGTGCACGACCGCGTTCTCCACCAGAGGCTGCAGGATGAGGCCCGGCACCGGCGCGGACAGCACCGCCGGATCCACCTCCGCCACCACGCGCAGACGCTCCCCGAACCGGGCCTGCTCGACGCCCAGGTAGCTGCGGACGAACGACAGCTCGTCCGAGAGAGGCACGGGGCCCGCCTTCGCCACCCGGAACGTGTAGCGGAACAGTCCGGCCAGCGTCTGCACTATCTCGCCGGCGCGCTCGGGATCCTCCTCGAGCAACGACGAGATGGTGTTGAGCGTGTTGAAGAAGAAGTGCGGGTTGATGCGGGCCTGCAGCGCCGCGAGCTCCGCGCGCGCCGCCTGCTCGCGCAGATCCGCCGCCCTCAGGCGGACCTGCTCGACCTCGCGCAGCGACTCGGCCAGGCGCCAGCGCAGGCCCTCGTAGGCGTGCACGACGCCGCCGATGATCAGGGCCAGAACGCCGGTGATGGCGACCAGGGCCAGCGCCTGCTGCGGATCGCGCAGCACGAACAGCGGGAACAGGTAGAGCACCAGCGCCGTGCCCGCGACGGAGCCGGACAGCAGGCCGAGCCCCAGCAGCCCGGCGCGCGCCGCCGGGCCGGCGGCCCGCAGCCGCGGAGACACCACGATCGAGGAGGCGAGCACCGTGAACCCCACGACGTTCCCGAGCAGCACGCCGATCAGAAGGAGGGTCGGCTCGACGCCTCCCTCGCGGAAGAACCCCACCGCCAGGCCGACCGCGGCTCCGGCCACGGAGTTGGCCGCCGCCCAGAGGAGGACCTGGAGGGCGAGCGGGAAGTCGGTCGACCTCGCTCCCGACATCGCCTCACACGGCCCGCGCCAGGACGATGGTGGCGTCGTCGTGGCGCGGTCCCCCGCCGGTCCAGCGTTCCAGCTCCTGGAACACCTGGACGATCATCTCGTCCAGATCGCGACCCGAGTTTCCCGTCAGCACCTCGATCAGACGGCCCTCGCCGAACTCCGAACCCCGCGGGTCCGGAGCCTCGATGATGCCGTCGGTGTACAGGACCAAGAGGTCGCCGGCCCTCAGGTCCCTGCGGCCCTCTCCGTAGCGCGCGTCCGGCAGCAGACCGATGGGGATCCCGTCCGCCCGCAAACGGTCGGCGCCGCCGCTCCCCAGGAGCAGCGGCGGATAGTGGCCCGCGTTGCTGTAGGTCAGGACCCGGCGGCCGGCGTCGTACAGCCCGAAGAACAGCGTGGCGTAGCGGGACGAGGAGGTGGACCGGTAGAGCATCCCGTTCAGGCGGCGGGTCACCTCCCCCGGGGACACGGCGGGCATGGCGAGGCTTCGGACCGAGCCCTGCAGCCCCGCCATCAGCATCGCCGCCGGGATCCCCTTCCCCGACACGTCGGCGATCACCAGCGCCAGGCGCTCCTCCGCGAACGGCAGGAAGTCGTAGTAGTCGCCGCCGACGCCGACGGCCGGGTCGCAGGCGCCCGCCAGGTCGAGGCCGCGCAGCCGCGGCACCACGCGCGGCAGCAGCTCGCGCTGGACCTCGCGGGCGATCTCCAGCTCCCTGGCCAGCGCCTCGCGCTCGCGGAGCGCGCGGTACGAGGCCTCGATCTGACGGCGCATCGAGTCGTAGGTGTACAGGGCGGTGCCGACGACGATCGCCAGCGCGGCGTTGACGGCGACCATCATCGACACGGTGCGCAGGCGGGCGAGGCTGAACAGCGGCTGCGAGATCAGGACCAGCGCGGAGCCGAACACGGTGCCCGAGATCAGGGTGAGGACCTGCAGGCCGATGTTGACGGCGGACGGGAGCCCGCCGAACAGCGGAAACACCACGCGTGCCGACAGCAGCGCGGTGAACCCCACGACCTCCGCGAACAGGACGCTGACCAGCAGCACGGGCCCCAGGTCCAGATCCTCCTGGCTGAAGGAGATCCCGGCCGCCACCAGGGATCCGACGAGCGCCCACGCGGCGGCCCAGGCGAGCAGGTAGCGTCCTCCCGGCACGGCGAGCGGGCGAAGGGCTTCCCTCCGCCCGGGGCGGGACGCGGCCGCGCTCGCCGAGGGAGGGCGTCGGGGGAGTTCGGTGGGAGCCGCGGTGGTCGCGGCCAGCGGCGTGGTCACGTGGGCGCTCCGGTGATGCGTGCGCCGCGATTATACCCCGCCGGGAACCTGCCCGCGGGAGGCCGCTCCCCGAGGGATCCCCGGCCGACGCCGTGTGGTAGGCTCAGGGCTCGGCTGCGGAAAACGATGCGCATCTTGATCGCGGGTGGTGGGCAGGTCGGCGCGCTGATCGCGGGACGCCTCGTCCGGGAGGGGAACGAGGTGGTCATCGTCGAGCAGGATGCCGACCGCTGCCAGGAGCTCGAGGAGCAGCTCGACGTCAAGGTCGTCCGCGGTCACGCGGCGAGCGTGCTGGCGCTCCGCGAGGCGGGCATCGCCGACGCCGAGATGCTGATCGCCGTCACCAATGTGGACGAGATCAACCTCCTCGCCTGCATGGTGGCGCAGGTGGAGTCGCGGGCCCGGGTGAAGGTCGCGCGGCTGCGCACCCACGAGGTCGAGCTCTGGCGCCGCGTCGCGGAGCGGTCGGGCCTCAAGATCGACCTGATCATCCACCCCGAGACCGACGTCGCCCGGCGGATCATGCGCGTCATGCGCCTGCCCGGCGTCTCCGACGTCCTGGAGTTCGCCGGGGGACAGGCGAGGCTGTTCGGCATGAACGTCGAGCCGAACAGCTGGCTGGCCGGCAAGACGCTGGAGGAGCTGGACCGGGCCGGACCCCCGAAGAACTCGCTCATCGTCCTGATCTTCCGCGGCCAGCAGGTGATCATCCCCCACGGCGCCGAGCTCCTGCTCCCGGGCGACCACATCTACACCATGGCCACGCGCGACAACCTGGAGGACGTGCTCCGGTTCATGGGGGTCGAGCGGCAGGAAACGCTGTCCCGGGTGTTCATCATCGGAGGCAAGCAGATCGGGATCGGCATCGCGGAGATGCTCGAAGAGCAGGGCGTGCACGTCAAGCTGTTCGAGATCGACGCCCGGCGCTGCGAGAAGATCGCCGCCATGCTGAACAAGACGATCGTTATCCACGGGGACGGCACCGATCAGACGACCCTCGAGGAGGAGAACATCAGCGACGTGGACGCCTTCCTGGCCCTGACCCACGACGACGAGGCGAACGTGATCGCCTCCCTGCTGGCGCGCAGGCTCGGCGCCAAGAAGGTCGTCGCGCTGATCAACCGGCTCAACTACCTGCACATGGTGCAGCGCCTGGGCGTGAACACGACGGTGAGCCCGCGGCTCGCCGCGGTCGATCGGATCCTGCAGTTCGTCCGCAAGGCGCGCGTGCTGTCGGTCACGACCTTCCGCGAGGAGGAGGCCGAGGCGATCGAGCTGATCGCCACCGAGGGCAAGAAGTACGTCGGCAAGAAGCTGCGCGACATCCGCTTCCCGCGCGGAGCGATCGTCGGCGCCATCGCCCGGCCGAGCGGCGAGGTGATCGTCCCCCGGGGCGAGGCGACGATCCAGGCCCGGGACCGGGTCATCTTCTTCGCGCTCGAGAGCGTCGTGCCGGAGCTGGAGTCGGCCTTCCTGGTCGAACCCACGAGGGAATCCGCCTGATCCGCTTGCGCGCCATCGCGTACGTGCTGGGGCAGTTCCTGCTAGGCCTCGCCGGCACGATGCTGATCCCGCTCGCCTTCGGCCTGGCCGCCGGCAGCGGGGGGACGACGCCGCTCGCCGCCGGGGCCGCCGCCAGCGCCGGCGCCGGGGCGATCCTCATGGCCCTGTTCCGGCGCCGGCCGCGCGAGCTGAGCCGGCGGGAGGGGCTGCTCCTCGTGGTCGTCACCTGGGTGGGGATGGCCCTGTTCGCAGCCCTGCCGTTCTACCTCTCCCCCCATTTCGGCAGCTTCACCGACGCCTTCTTCGAGTCGGCCTCCGGCCTCACGACTACGGGGGCCACCGTCCTGGAGGACGTCGAGGGCCTCCCGGCCGCGCTGCAGTTCTGGCGCTGCTTCACGCACTGGCTGGGAGGCATGGGGATCGTGCTGCTCGGCGTCGCCATCCTGCCCCTCGTGGGCCACGGCGGGATGCACCTGTACCGCGCCGAGTTCTCCGGGGCGCGCTCGGAGAAGCTGAAGCCCCGCATCGCCGAGACGGCGATCGCCCTGTGGCGCATCTACTTCGCCCTGACGGCGGTCGAGTACGTGGCGCTGCGTCTGGCGGGCATGACCCCCTTCGAGGCGCTGTGCCACACCTTCTCGACGCTCGGGACCGGAGGGTTCTCCACCCGCAACGGCAGCATCGCCGATTTCCACAGCCCGGTGATCGAGATGATCGTGCTGCTGTTCATGCTTCTCGCCGGCGTCAGCTTCGTGCAGCACTACCGGCTGTGGGTGGAGAGGCGGCCGCGGAGCTTCTTCAGGGACGTGGAGATCCGCTATTACTTCCTGCTCTTCGCCGTCGCCGGAGCGGCCGTCTGCTCGCTGCTGGTCTGGGCATCCGGCTACTCCGTGCTCGAGGGGGCCCGCCGGGCCTTCTTCCAGGTCGGCGCCATCCTGACGACGACCGGGCTCGTGACCGACGACTTCGAGATCTGGCACCCGCTGGCGCAGGTGATCCTGCTCACCCTGATGTTCGTCGGAGGCTGCACCGGGTCGACGGCGGGCGGCATGAAGATGTCGCGCATCCTCCTCCTGGGACGCGTGGTCGATCGCGAGTTCAAGAGAATGGTGGAGCGCCGCGCGGTCTTCGCGGTGCGGCTCGGAGGCCAGGTCATCCCCGAGGCCACCGTCCAGAGCCTGCTCAGCCTGATCTATTTGGCCTTCTTCGTCAACTTCGTCTCGTGCATCCTGCTGGCGGCGGTGGGCATCGACGTCCTGACCACCATCTCGGCGGTGGCCGCCTCGATGTTCAACGTCGGACCGGCCCTCGGCGCGGTCGGCCCCACGGACAGCTACGCCCAGCTTCCGGCGCTGGCCAAGTGGGTCCTGACGGGGTGCATGATCGCCGGCCGTCTGGAGTTCTACACCCTGCTGATCCTGCTGACGCCGTCGTTCTGGAGGAGATAGCGCCAGGATGCGGACGGACGCCGACGCCTCGCCGGAGCGGCTCGATGGCGGGAGCCGGCGCCGCCGCATCGCGGCACGGAGCGCCGGCCTAGACGACGGCGGCCTGCGCCACCTGTCCCGGGCAGAGCCTTCCGAACCTGCTGGTGTACTCGAGCCGCGCCTCGACGTAGCGGCCCTGCTCGGGGAAGTAGACCTCGCAGGAATCGATCGGCAGGGAGTAGACGTGGAGCGAGACCGCGCGCGCCCCGAAGCGGCGGGGGTTGAGCACCTCGTGGATCGGCTCGCGGGGGTCGACGGCCGCCGGGTGGCCGGAGTCCATCACGTACCGGATCGAGGGCGCCAGACGGCAGGTGCGGGCCGCCGGATCGCGCTCCAGGGTGCGGAAGTTGCGGACCTCGAGACGCCCCGCCGGGACACCCATCCAGCACTCCTGGCCGCGGTGGTTGTGGATCGCCGAGGTCTGTCCCATCTCCCAGCAGATGGCGATCACCTCGAACAGGTCGCAGCGGTGGATGAGGTTGCGCGTGTAATGGTCCGGACTGAAGAACACATAGGGACGCAGTGAGGCGGGGTCGATGGCGGTCCGTCCGACCTCCCGCAGCACCCTCGGGCGCGTGAAGTCGCGCGCCGGGATGTCGCGCAGGCGGGCGACCAGATCCTGAACGCTCCGCAGCCGCATCGCCGTCATTATGCCCCAAACGGGCCTCCCGGATCTCTATTCCGTCTCCGCCCTGGTCGACGTCCTCGCGGCCGCACTGATCCTCTCCCTCCGCCGACGCCGTCCCGCCGGGAGCCCCGCCCCCCCGGCGATCACCGCGCGCGGGATCCTGGTGCTCCTGGGGACCGTGCTGAGCGTCTCGCTCCTCAAGATCCCGCTTCTCCCGGGGCTCCCGATCGGCCCCTTCGGCCTGATCCGCATCGCCTATCTCGACCTGGTCGTGGTCCTACCGGCGATCGGGGCCCTGGCGCTGCTGCCGGGCCGGCCGGCCGCGCCGCGAGCGACCCGCGGCGCCCGGACGCTCGCCGCCGCCTTCCTGCTGATGATCCCCCTCGGGCTCTATGCCTCGTGGATCGAGCCGTACCGGGTCCGGCTCGAGCGCGCGAGCCTCGCCCTGCCGCAGGGAAGGGCGGGCGCGCGGCCCCTGCGGATCGCGGTGCTCGCCGACATCCAGACCGATCGGGTCACCGGGCACGAGCGCCGGGCGATCGACCGGCTGATGGCGAGCGGGCCGGATCTGGTCCTGCTCCCGGGAGACCTGTACCAGGGACCGCCGGACGGATTCGAGAGGGAGCTTCCGGCCCTTAGGGAGCTGCTGCGGAAGCTGCGGGCTCCCGCTGGAGCCTTTCTGGTCCCGGGCAACACCGATCGACGGCACGACGTCGGGCGGGCGCTCGCCGGCACGCCGGTGCGCCTCCTGGTGAACCGGATCGTGCGCCTGTCGGTCGGCGACCGGCGCGTGACGCTGGGCGGCCTCGATCTGCGCTGGGACTCGGACGAGGCCGCCGAGGTGATCCGCCGGCTCGAGAGGAACCCGGGAGACGACGACATCCGCATCCTGCTGGCCCACTACCCGGACGCGGTGCTGCGCCTCGAGCCGGACTCGCGCATCGATCTGGTGCTGGCGGGGCACACCCACGGGGGACAGGTCCGGCTGCCCCTGTGGGGGCCGCCGCTCACCTTCAGCACGGTCCCGCGCGCCGTCGCCGCGGGCGGGCTGCACCACCTCGACGGGAGGCGCATCTACGTCAGCCGGGGGCTGGGGATGGAGCGGGGGGACGCACCCCGGATCCGGTTCCTGTGTCCCCCAGAGGTCTCGCTCATCACCCTCGGGGGGCCGGGACCGGATCGGCCCGAGGCGACCCCGCTAGCAGCGGTACAGGGCGGCGCCCCAGGTCAGGCCGCTCCCGAGAGCGACGAAGCAGACGAGATCGCCGCCCTTCAGGGCGCGTTCGGTGCGTGCCTCGTGGAACGCGATGGGGAGGGTGGCGGCGGTGGTGTTGCCGTATCTCTGAATGTTGTTGAAGACCTTCCGGTCGGGAAGCCCGAGACGTTTCTGGACCGCCTCGTTGATCCGCAGGTTCGCCTGGTGCATCACCAGCAGCGCCAGGTCGCCGAGGCAGTACCCGTTCCTCCTCAGGATCGTCTCGACCACCTCGGGCATCATGGTGACCGCCAACCGGTACACGTCCCTGCCCTCGAGGATCGGGATCGTGTCGCCCGACTCGAACATCCGCGGCTCGAAGTAGGGCCGGTAGGCGCTGCCGCCGCCGCGCACCCACATCTTGTCGGCGTGGGCGCCGTCCGAATGGACGATCACGTCCTCGAGGCCGGCGCGGTCCTCCCCGGAGGCGGCGATCACGAACGCCCCCGCCCCGTCGCCGAACAGGACGACCCGGTCGCGGAAGCGCGTGTTCCACTCGAATTCCTCCCGCGGCACGGGCCCGTCCGACATCCCGAGCGCCACCTCCCACGATCTCCAGGGCATGAACCCGCCGTGCACCTCCGCGCCGATCAGCAGGACGATGCGGCTCCGGCCGGAGCGGATCAGCGCGTCGGCGATCTGCAGCCCGTACAGGAACCCCGAGCACTGCTGCCGGATGTCCAGGCAAGGGATCGTCTTCAGGCCGAACTTGTGCTGGAAGATCGGGCCGGCGCCGGGAAAGTAGTGGTCCGGGGTCATGGTCGCGAACACGACGTAATCGATGTCGGCCTTTCCGATCCCCGCCTGACGCACCGCCTCCTCGGCGGCCGGGACCGCCAGGTCGCTCGTGGCTTGCCCCCGGTCCGCGAAGCGGCGCGTCACGATCCCGGTCCGCTGGCGGATCCACTCGTCGCCGGTCTCCATCATCAGCGACAGCCTGTGGTTGTCCACCACGTTCGGGGGGACGTACATGCCCGTTCCCGTCACCACGGCGCGCATCGGGATCTCCCGTGAGGTCGAGGACGATTCTCGGACAACCCGCGCGGGGTGTCAAACGCCGCGGCCCGAGGCGCCCGGACGGCGCGGCGGCCCGCAGCGCGATCGGTCAGCGCAGGCCCCTGAGGGCCTCGAGCATCGCCGCCGCGACGCTCTCCCAATCGTGGCGCTCGACCGCGGCCCTGCGGAGCGCGGCGCCGTGTCTGCTCGCCAGGCCGACCGCCCGGGGCACGCGCGCGACGATGTCGGCCGCCGTGCGGCCGGGGTCCGCGGAGAGCCTCATCGCCGCGGTCACCGCGCCCGGCAGCCGGGGCGCCACCGAGTCGATGCTCGCGGCGATCCCGCCGTGGGCGACGCCGACCGGCAGGATCCCCGACGCCATCGCCTCCAGAAAGACGAGGGGGCCCGCCTCGGCGACCAGGGAAGGGAACAGGGCCACGTCGCCGCAGGGAAACAGGTGGCGCAGGCGTCGGTGGTCGAGGTACCCGGTGAAGACGACGCGCTCGGAGAGCCGCCGAACGCGGGCCGCGCGGAGGTAGCCCCCGAGAGCGCCGCGGGCCTCCAGCCACTCGATGTAGCGCTGCGCGTGCACGAACGGTCCTCGGCGCCCCCGCCCCTCGAGGAGCTCGCCCCACCGCAGGATGTTCCTGAGCAGCTCGGCCTCGCCGCTCTCCAGGGCCCACACCAGGCTCTCCAGCGTCTCGCGGAGGGGACCGTGGCCGACGACCAGCAGGCGCGCGGCCGGCAGGCGCTCCAGGATCGACGGCATCACCACCGGGAGGAGGTGCACGCCTTTGACGGCGATCAGGCGCCCGACGAAGATGAGGATGGCGTCGTTGTTCCAGTCGATGGCGGACAGCTTCCGGGCGCAATCGGCGTCGGGAAGCCGGCCCTCGTAGCTGGTCGAGGCCGCCTGGGCCTCGAGCAGCTCCGCGCGCGACATCGATCCGCGCAGGCGGCGGCGCAGGTCGCGGACGAGCGCGGGGCTCCGGCCGGCCCCGGCGCCGCGCAGGGTCTCCACCAGACGCCGGATCTCCTCCGGGCGCGACCGGCGCGGCACCGGGGAGAACAGCTCCGTGTCGACCCCCAGGCCGAGCGGCACGGTCTTCCCCTCGAGATCCCTCTGCCCGGGGAACAGACCGAGGAGGCGATCCCGGATCTCGGGGCTGACGGCGAACACGCGCCTCGCCCCCTCGAACGCCGCCGCGGCCAGCCGGTGGTAACGCGCGTCGACCTTGACGACGTACTCGATCGCGCTGCCGTGCGGCATGATGGCGAAGGGCAATAGGCGGGCCTCGGCCACCCGCTGCGCGACCGTCGGCATCAGCACGGCGTGGTTGGCCAGCACGACGCCGACGCCGTTCTCCTCGACCACCCTCCTCAGGGCGCGCGCGTTCCGTTCGACGTAGTCCTCGATGTCGGCGTCGCTCAGGTCGGGCATCGGCACGACCCGGTCGTGCTCCTCGTACCGATCCCCGACGAACACCGGGAGCAGGCCGCCGAGCGCCGGCTTGTGGAGGATGCAGCGCCCCGGATAGTCGATCCTCCTGTCGAGCAGCACCCTCGGCCGCAGCGAGGCGTCGTAGTCGACCGCCCGGGCCACGAAGTCGAAGCGCTCGGGGTGCGGCTCCTGGCAGACGAGGTGGACGGTCTCGCCGAGACGGCACAGGGCGCGGGCGATGGACTGCGTCCAGAGGTTGCTGCCGGAGCCGTCGAGCAGGTAGCCGTGCAGGATGCCCATGGCGGGCCTGCCCGGCGCGGGGGGTCCCCGCCGCCGGGATCTGCTGCGCCGGCTTCCTCTCCGGCGCGGGCTACTTCCGCCGGTCCTCGGGGGGAGGAGGCCCATCGTGCCAGTGGCCGTGCCCCGGATGCCAGTGCCGGTCGGCCTTCCGGTCATACTCCCAGGGCTCGGGGGGATCCGGCGGGCGTAAGGGGGCGAGCCTGACCCCCTCGTACGGGGAGACCTCGGCGATCTGGCGCGCGAAGACCTGCGGGTCCGTGGTGGGGAACTTGCAGACGCGGCCCTCGCACACGTAGGCGGTCGGCCGGCCGTCGCGGGCGACGCGGTTCTCGAGAAGTGTTGTCACCCGGGCGGCGCGGGCCAGCCCCTCCCCCTCGGCCGCCACGACCAGCACGCGGTTGGGGAGGAACCGGTGCGCCAGCACCTCGAGGAACGGCCCGGCCTCCCCCGGCTCGCGCGCCGCGACCAGGACAACCTCCTTGGGCCGGTCGAGATAGTAGTCGAGGGCGCACAGCATGAGCGGCAGCGCCGACGGGCTGCCCCCGAGCGTCGCGGCGAAGGCCGAGAAGCCCCGCTCCGCCATGGCGCGGTAGCGGCTGTGTCCGGTGAACTCGTGCAGCCGCAGCAGGTTCATGAGCGCCACCGAGTTCCCGGACGGCTCGGCGCCGTCGTAGTCGGGCTTCTCCCGGGCGAGCAGCCGCTCGCCGTCGTCGGGAGTCATGAAGTAGCCGCCTGCGGAGGCGTCCCAGAAGCGCTCCTCCAGCGTCCGGTGCAGCGCGATCGCCTCCTCGAGCCACCGCGGGTCGAAGGTCGTCTCGTAGAGGTCCAGGAGCCCGGCCGCGAGGAACGCGTAATCCGACAGCACGCCGGCCGGCCCCGGACGGCCGGCGGCGAAGCTGCGGCGGAGGCGGCCGCCCTCCCGGCAGCGCGCCAGCAGGAAGGTCGCCGCACGCGCGGCGCGGTCGCGGTAGCGCTGCTCGCCCAGGACCTGCGCACCGCGCGCGAAGGCCGACACCGCCAGGCCGTTCCAGGCGGTCAGGATCTTGGTGTCGGCGTGGGGGGGACGACGGCGGGCGCGCGCGCGGTACAGCGACGCGCGGGCCTCGTCGATCTTCCGCAGCAGCCTTTCGACCGGCATCCCGAGGTGGGCGGCGATCCGCGGCGCGGGACTCGGGACCGACAGCACGCTGCGCCCCTCGAAGTTGCCGCGCTCCGACGCGCCGTAGTAGGCCGTCACGACGGGCGCCAGCTCCGCCCCGACCGCGTCGCGGATCTCCTCCGGCGTCCAGGTGAAGAAGAGGCCCTCCTCGTCGTGCCCCGAGGGGGAGGGGCTGTCGGCGTCGGTGGCCGAGTAGAACCCGCCGTCCTCGTCGCTCATCTCCCGCGCCAGGTAGTCCAGCGTGCGGCGCGCCACGGCCGCGAAATCCGCCCGCCCGGTCGCCTGGTGCGCCTCGAGGTAGACGACCGCCAGCTGCGCGTTGTCGTACAGCATCTTCTCGAAGTGGGGGATGAGCCACGTCGGCTCGACCGTGTAGCGGTGGAAGCCTCCCCCGACCTGATCGTGGATGCCGCCCGCGGCCATCCGCTCCAGGGTCCTCTCCACCATCGCGAGCGCCGCGCGGTCGCCGGTGCGCCGGTGGTAGCGCAGCAGGAGCCGGAGCGTCACCGGGCGCGGGAACTTCCTGCCGCGCCCGAACCCGCCGTGGACCGGGTCGTACGTCCGTGCCAACAGCTCCGCAGCGCGCGCGATCGGGCCGGCGTCCGGGACGCCCTCCGGGCGCCGGCCGGCGAGCGCCTGCGCCACCCGCCGGCTGATCTGCGCCGCGCTCGACACCACGGCCTCCCGGTCGCTCCGGTAAGCCTCGTCGAGCTCGTGCAGGATCTCCCAGAATCCCTTGCGCGCACCCCGATCGCCGGAGCGCGCCGGGAAGTAGGTGCCCCCGAAGAACGGCCGCCGATCGGGGGTCATCACGATGGTCATCGGCCAGCCGCCCCGGCCGGTCAGCATCTGCACCGCCGACATGTAGACGCCGTCGACGTCCGGCCGCTCCTCGCGGTCCACCTTGATGGCGACGAAGCGCTCGTTCAGGAAGCGGGCGATCTCGAGGTCCTCGAAGCTCTCGCGCTCCATGACATGACACCAGTGGCAGGTCGAGTAGCCGACCGAGAGCAGGATCGGCCGGTCCAGCTCCCGCGCCCTGGAGAAGGCCTCCTCCCCCCACGGGTACCAGTCGACTGGGTTGTGGGCGTGCTGCAGCAGGTAGGGGCTGGTCTCGAGGATGAGCCGGTTGGTGAAGATCGGCCGCCCGTCCGGCCTCAGGTGGTGGGTGCGCGGCCGGTAGTCGGGCCCCTTGTCGAGCAGGGCCGCGGCGAGCCGCTCCTTGAGGTCGGCCGCGTACGGCTCCGCCCCCGGCGGCGTCGCGATCGATGCCGGCGCCGCCTCCACCGTCTCCGCGGACCGCTCGCCGGCCCGGCACGCAGGCTCGATGGCGACCGACGCGGCGAGGAGCGCCAGGATCATGACCAGCCGGGGACGATCGGGCGGCAGCATGACGAGCAGGATATCAGGATTCCCCGGCGGGACAAGCGCAGCGGGCCGCCAGTTCACCAGGCGCGGAGCCGGGGGTCGCCGGGGCCGGCGCGGTCGCGGCCTATGGCCGCCTTTCGGACCTCATCCCGGGCTCAGCTGCAATCGGACGCCGACTCCAAATGCAGGTTCACGCCGAAATCGGCCGAGGCCTCCCGCCCCGGCACGCCGTCCTTGTCCACCTCCATGCGCATCTTCAGGTGGACGTTGACGATCCACAGGCCTCTGTCCTCGTCGAAGTGAAGCGAGTTCACCTCCACCGTGAAGAAGGTCTCGGCCGCCACGTAGCTGCCCGTGACGTCGTTCGGCGGCGTGAAGACGTGCTTCCTGCCGAGGAACCCGACGAGGGCCGCGTCCCCGGAATCGACCACGATGTCGAGATCCCCCTCGGTGAGCGTGATCGGCAGGCAGTCGAACCCGTCGTACACGAAGCTCGAGTTCCACGAGACGGTCGTCGCCCCCTTTGTCTTCGTGCTGCGCTGGATCTGAACGTCGGCCGCCGCGAGGCTCGCCACCAGGGCCCCGGCGAGGCCCACCGAGAGGATGGTCACGACTCTCGTCCCACGCATATCTGTCCTCCTTCGAGACGGGCTGTCGCCTTTTTGAGCCAGGCTACCTCGCGGACGTGAAGAAGTCATGAAGCGAGGATTAAGAAGCGCTCACGCGCGCGCCCACCCGGTGCCGGCGCCTCGTCCAAAAATATGGATCCAGGCGGGCCGGGAACGATTCCCGGCTCAGGGCGTCTCGCGTGTGCGATGGGACGACGTGCCGGCGTTATCCAACTTGAGAGCCCGCGCCCAAAGGCCGAACCGCACCCTCCCGTGA
>JBHIBC010000035.1:0-29433 GCA_046758905.1 Acidobacteriota bacterium
GACGAAGGCGCGCAGGAACTGCTGTCCCTTGAGCCGCTGGAGGATCTTCGGGGCGATCCCGCCCCCCAGATAGACTCCCGCGGTCGCCATCATCTTCAGGGCGAGGTTGCCGGCCTCGGCGCCGTAAAGGCCGACGAACAGGTCGAGGGCGTCCGAGCAGAGCTGCGAGCGCCCCTCGAGCGCCGCGAGCGAGATGACGGCCGCCGGGTCGCCGCGGCGCACCTCCTCGGCGAGCCACGCCGGCTCCGCCCCCCGCTCCGTGTCGCGCAGGAACAGATAGATGTTGTGCAGCCCGGGTCCCGACAGGACCCGCTCCCAGCTCACGTGGCCGTACCGCCCCCGGAGATGGCGGAGCAGCTCCATCTCGAGATCGCTGCCCGGGGCGAAGCTCGCGTGCCCTCCCTCGCTGGCGACCGGGCGGTGGCGCCTCCCGTCCCAGATCAGGCCGGCCTCGCCCAGGCCCGTCCCGGCGGATATGATCGCCGCGTGGCCGTCGCGGCCTCGGGCGCCCCGGGCGAGGACGGCGAGATCTGAGGGCCTCAGCTCGGCGATCCCGTGGGCGCTGGCTTCCAGGTCGTTGATCACGATGACCGAGGGTATCGCGAGCTCGCGCGCCAGCCTGGAGGCGTCCACCACCCAGGGCAGGTTGGTGGTGCGGCTGCGCCCCTCCTTCACCGGGCCCGCCACGCCGAAGCAGGCCCGATCGACCCGCGCCTTCCCGCGCGACGACAGGAACCGGCGGGCGATCGCGCCCAGCCCGGCGAACTCGCGGCTGGCGAAGGTCTCCTCGGCCACGAGGGCGAGGCTCCCGGGGCGCCCCTTGAAGAGGGCGAGGCACGTCTTGGTCCCGCCGATGTCCCCCGCCAGGATCACGCTCGGGCGTCCTCCCCCGGGACTCTACTTGAAGGTCCTGAAGAAGATGTCGAAGACCTTCCTGACGGTGGGTGTCAGCTTGGTGCGGCGCCAGGCATCGGCCACCTTTCGAGTGGCCTCGCCCTGGGTCGGGTAGGGGTGGATGGTCCGCCCGATCTTCCCGAGGCCGACCCCCGCCGTGATCGCCAGAGCCAGCTCCCCGATCATGTCGCCGGCGTGCTCCGCCACCAGCGTGGCGCCCAGGATCCTGTCCGTTCCCTTCTTCAGGTGGACGCGCACGAGCCCTTCGTCCGCCCCGTCGAGCACGGCCCGATCGAGGTGCTCGATCGACCAGGTGATCGTCTCCACCGCGTAGCCCGCGGCCAGCGCGTCCCTCTCGTACATCCCCACGTGGGCGATCTCGGGGCTCGTGAAGGTGCACCAGGGCATCACCAGGGCGCTCACCCGGCCGCGCCCGAAGAACAGGGCGTTCTGCACCACCAGCCGGGCGTGCGCGTCGGCCGCGTGGGTGAACCGGTGCCGCGAGCAGACGTCGCCGACCGCGTAGACCTTCGGGTTGGTCGTGCGCAGGCGGTCGTCGACCCCCACGCCCCCGGGGCCGTGCCGCACCCCGGCCGCCTCCAGGCCGAGCCCCTCGACGTTGGGCGCCCGCCCGGCCGCCACCAGCAGGCGGTCGCCCGCGACGCTCTCCCTGCGCCCGTCGCGCTCGTAGTGGACGACGCGCTCATCGGCCCGGCGCTCCACCGACAGGATCCTCAGCCCCAGCCGGAGGTCGACCCCGTCGCGGACCATCGCCCTCTCGACGATCGCGGCGGCGTCGCGATCCTCCCTGGAGAGGATCCGCGGGCCGCGGTTGAGGAGCGTGACGCGGCTCCCGAAGCGCGCGAAGGCCTGCGACATCTCGCAGCCGATCGGGCCGGCACCGAGGACGACGAGGCGGGCGGGCAGCTCCTCCAGCCAGAAGATCGTCTCGTTGGTCAGCGGCTCGGCCTCGGGGAGGCCGGGGATCGGCGGCAGGGTGGGCCGGGCCCCGGTCGCGATCACGGCCCTGCGGAAGCTCAGCCGCGCGGCGCCGATCGCGACGGTCCCCGGATCGGCGAAGCGCCCCTCCCCCAGGAACACGTCGACGCCCATTTCCCGGAAGCGCTTGACGCTGTCGACCGGGCTCAGGTCGGCGCGCAGTCTGCGCATCCGCCGCATGGCCGCCCCGAAATCCCCCGCGCCGGCCGCGGGCGGCGCCCCGAAGGTCGTGGCGGCCCCCGCCACCTCGTGCCAGGCCCGCGCCGCGCGGATGATCCCCTTGGAGGGGACGCAGCCGACGTTGAGGCAGTCGCCTCCCATCAGGTGCTTCTCGATCAGCGCCACCCGGGCGCCGAGCGACGCCGCGGCGGCGGCCGTGACCAGCCCGCCGGTGCCGGCGCCGATCACCACCAGGTGATACCGATCGCGGGGCCTGGGGTTGACGTGATCGGGGGGGTGGACGTTTCGCAGGTGTCTGAGGTTGTGCTCGTCGAGCGGTCGGATCAGCGTCTCGGGGCGCGCCATCGTGGATCCTCCGACTCCCGGGTCGACCTGCCGTCGGTGAGCGTCCCTCGCTCGCTTCCTCCGGCGCCCTACCGTCGCGCCTCGCCTCGGCCGTCCGTGGACGCGGCCCCCGTCGCCTCGTGCAGGGCCCGGCGCGCGAGACGCGTCACGAAGGTGGTCACGACGACGGTGGCCGCCAGCCCGAGCACCAGCACGGCGTAGTACCCCGCGTCGTGGCGCACGGCGCCGCCGCCGGCCAGGCTGGCGACATCGCCGGCCAGCTTGCCGTAATAAACGTACAGCAGGGTCCCCGGGAGCATCCCGACCGAGGCGAGGGCGTAGTCGATGAAGCGGACCCGGGTGAGCCCCAGACCGTAGTTCAGCAGGTTGAAGGGGAACACGGGGGACAGGCGCAGGAGCAGGACGATCTTCCTGCCCTCACGGGCGACGGCCCGGTCGATCGCCGCGAACCGCTCGTTGCCTTCGAGCCTGCGCTCGATGGCGGCGCGGGCCAAGTATCGGGAGACCAGGAAGGCCGCCGAGGCGCCCGCCGTCGCCCCCGCGAACACGTACAGGGTCCCCCGGGCGAGGCCGAACAGGGCGCCGGCTGCGAGCGTCAGGAGCGAGCCCGGCACGAACGCCACGGTCGCGACGACGTAGCCGAGGACGAAGGCGATCGGGCCCCACGCTCCGATCCCCTCCAGCCAGCGGGTGAACTCCTGCAGGTGTCCGGCGGCCGTCCTCCCGCCGAGCCCGACAAGCGCGAGTGCCGCGACCACCGCCGCGACGCGGATCGCGAGCCGGGCGCGGGAGGCCGCAGCGCCCCGCTCGACGCCGCCCGCGGTGGTCGAGCTTACGCCGCCCTGGACCGGATCACCCGATGCCATCTCCTCACCTCCATCGCGCCTCCGCGGTGCTTCGCGCCCCCCGCGGACCCGGCGACCCGCCGTCGTTATACCCCATAGATGAGGGGGCCCGTCACCGGGTTGCCGGAAAACTTGTGGCCCGCCCGCCGGATGCCGGGCGGCGGGCAGGGGGGAGCCGCGGCGTCGAAAGGCCGGACGCGCGGCCGGGGTGGAATAGGCGGGGATCTGTCGGTGACGTTCTGCCGGCTGGGAACCGCGAGGGGCCGCGATCTATTCCCGGGCGCGGACCGGCGTGCCGGGCCCGGCGCCGGAGGCGGTCAGCGCCGGTCCTTGAGGATCTCGCGGGCGGCGTTGGCTCCGGGGGCGCCCGTGACCCCACCGCCCGGGTGCGTCCCGGCGCCGCACAGGTAGAGCCCCTCGATCGGGGTGCGATAGCGGGCCCAGCCGAGGATCGGCCGCATGGCGAAGAGCTGGTCGAGGGTCATCTCCCCGTGGGAGATGTGCCCGCCGGTCAGGCCGTAGATCTCCTCCAGGTCGAGCGGCGAGATGATCTGTCGGTGCAGGATCAGGCCGGGGAGATCGGGCGCGTAGCGCGACAGGGTCGAGACGACCGTGTCCCCCAGCTCCTCGCGCCGCCGCCTCCAGTCGCCGCTGCTGAGGCTGTAGGGCGCGTACTGCACGTAGGCCGACAGCACGTGCCGCCCCGGCGGCGCCAGGGACGGGTCGGCGATCGTCGGGATGGTCACGTCCAGATAGGGCCGGCGGGAAGGATCGCCGTACTTGGCGTCGTCGAAGGCGCGCTCCAGGTAGTCGAGGCCCGGACCGATGTGGATCCGTCCCGACAGCGCCCCCGCGCCGTCCCCTCCCGCCGGGCTCCCCGGGCCCGTGAACCCCGGCAGCCCCGACAGCGCCAGATTGACCTTCGCGGCGGCCCCCACCGATCGGTAGTTGCGGACCTTCTGCAGGAAGTCCGGGTCTAGGTGCGCGGGGTCGAGCAGCCGCAGGAAGGTGCGGCGCGGGTCGGCGTTCGACACCACCGTCCTCGCGCCGATCTCCTCGCCGGAGGCGAGAACCACGCCGCTCGCCCGCCCGTCCCTGACCGAGATGCGCGCCACCTCGGCGCCGGTCCGGACCTCCGCGCCCGCGTCGCGCGCCGCCGCCGCCATCGCACGGGTCAGGGCGCCCAGTCCGCCTTCGGGGACCGCGACCGTGCCGACGGGGTGCCCGTCGACGGCGGCCCGCAGCAGCAGGACCGCGGCGGTCCCGGCCGAACGGGGGCCGAGAAAGGTCCCGAAAACGCCGCGCGAGGCGATCGCCGCCCGCAGCAGATCGGTCTCGAAGAACTCCGCCACGAGATCGGCGACGGCCATCGGGCCCCAGCGGAGCAGCCGGTAGAGGTCCCTCCGGCCGAGCCCGCGCACCCGCCGGCCGACCCTCAGCATGTTCCACAGGTCGCCCGCCGAGGGATCGTCGATCGCGGGTGGAGTGATCGACAGCGTCCCGCCGAGGGCCGAGGCGATCCTGGCGATCGCGTAGTGGAATTCCACGTACCTCGCGGCATCCTTCGGCGAGAGCGCGGAGAGGCCTCGGGAGGTTCGGGCCGGGTCGCCGTAGAGGACCAGCCCGCTCCCGCTGTCGGACGGCGCGAAGACGCGCGCCTCGGATCGGATGATCCGCAGCCCGTGTCTGTCCAGCCGCATGTCCCGCGCCACCTCGGGGCGCAGCGGTCCGGCCATGCAGGCGAGCGTCGACACCCGGAAGCCGGGATGGAACTCGTCCGTGATCGCGGCGCCGCCGACCACCGGCCGCCGCTCCAGGACAAGCGGGCGGCGTCCGGCGCGGGCCAGGTAGAAGGCGGCCGCCAGGCCGTTGTGGCCCCCGCCGACGATGACCACGTCGCGCACCAAGGCCATGGGCTAGATCGCGCCCTTCCTGAAGTCCTTGAGGATCTCGAGCGCCGCGATCCGTCCCGGGGCGGCCATGATGCCGCCTCCCGGGTGGGTCGCCGAGCCGCACATGTACAGACTGCGGATCGGCGTCCGGTACCGCGCCCACCCCGGCACGGGCCGCAGGAAGAACAGCTGCTCGAGCGACAGCTCGCCCTGGAAAATGTTTCCCTCGGTCAGGCCGATCATCCTCTCCATGTCGAGCGGCGTGAGGACCTGGCGGTGCAGGATGATCTCCTTGAGATTGGGGGCGAACTCGGAGATTAGGTCGACGACCGCGTCGCCGAAGGCCTCGCGCTTCTCGTCCCAGGTCCCCTCCCGCAGCCTGTAAGGGGCGTACTGCACGAAGCACGACATGACGTGCTTGCCGGGCGGCGCCACCGAGGGGTCGGTGAGGCTGGGGATGACGCAGTCGACGTAGGGGCGCCGGGAGAAATCGCCGTACTTGGCGTCGTCGTATGCCCGCTCCATGTGCTCCACCGAGGGCGAGATCGAGATCGCGCCCCGCAGGTGGCGCCCCGGGCCCGGGAGGCAGGCGAAGTCGGGCAGCCCGTCCAGCGCCAGATTCACCTTCCCGGACGAGCCGCGGAACTTGTAGCGGCGCACGTCCTCCAGGAACTCGCCCGGCAGGTGCCCGTCCTCGATGAATCTCAGGAAGGTCAGGCTCGGGTCGACGCTTGAGGACACCGCGTCGGCGTCGAACGCGTCGCCGTTCTCCAGGACGACTCCGCGCGCCCGGCGGTCCCTGACGAGGATCCGGGCCACCGGCGACTCGGTGCGGATCTCGGCGCCGGCCTCGCGGGCGGCGCCGGCGATGGCGTCGGAGATGGCGCCGGTGCCGCCCCGCGCGAAGCCCCACGAGCGGAAGGCTCCGTCGATCTCCCCCATGTAGTGGTGCAGCAGGACGTACGCGGTGCCGGGGGAGCGCACCCCCAGGAGGGTGCCGATGATCCCGGAGGCCGCCATGGTCGCCTTCAGGACGTCGGTCTCGAACCACTGGTCCAGGAAATCGACGGCGCTCATGGTCATCAGCCGGGCCTGGTTATACCTGTCCCGGGCGCTGAGCCCCTGGAAGCGGCGGCCCAGGAACAGAAGCTTGCCCAGCTCGCGGGGGTCGAGCGTCATGGGATCGGGCGGCACCATGCCCAGGATCGGCTTGACGAACCGGCACAAGGAGACCATGGCCGTGCCGAATTCCTCGTACGCCTCGGCGTCGAGGCGGGAGTGCCGGGCGATCTCGCGTCGGGTCCGACCGTGGTCGTTGACCCGCCACAGGTAGTCCCCGTCGAGCATCGGGGTGAAAGTGCCGTCGAGCGGCAGGATCTCCAGCCCGTGGCGCGGCAGGTCGAGCTCACGGATGACCTCCGGCCGCAGCAGCGACACGACGTAGGAGAAGACGGAGAACTTGAAGCCGGGGAAGACCTCCTCGGTGACCGCGGCGCCGCCCAGGACGCGCCGGCGCTCGAGGACCAGGACCCTCTTGCCGGCGCGGGCCAGATAGGCCGCGTTGGCGAGGCCGTTGTGTCCGCCTCCGATCACGATGACGTCGTAACGAACGCTCAACTCCTCGCCCCCGCGGCGACCGTGGTCCGCAGTGCGAAACAGGGTTGCAGAAATGGGCATCATTGTACGAGCCCGTCCGGGGCGGCGCAAGACACGGCCCGGGCGCTTTTTCGCTATAATTCGGCGCCGCATCACGACCGCGTCCCGCATGGGGAGGAGCGAGCGTGCCGATCGGGACCGCCTTCCACGAGAGATCCCTCGGGCTGTGCGAGAGCCTCAACTATCGCGACTGGTCCGGCTTCTACGCCGCCAGCGTCTACGAGACCCACCACGAGCACGAGTACAACGCGATCCGGCAGTCCGCCGCGCTGATCGACATCTCCCCGCTGTTCAAGTACCGGATCCAGGGGAGGGACGCGCGGCGCCTGCTCGACCGCGTCGTCACCCGCGACATGGGGAGGGTGAGCGTGGAGCGGCTCATCTACACCCCGTGGTGCGACGGGGAGGGGAAGACGATCGACGACGGGACGGTCGCGCGGCTCGGCGAGACCACCTACAGGATGACGGCCGCCGACCCGACCCTCCGCTGGCTGCGGCAGAACTCCACCGGGCTGGACGTCACGGTGGAGGACGTCTCGGAGCGCATCGCCGCCCTCGCCCTGCAGGGGCCGACCTCCGGGCGCCTGCTGATGGGGGTCGCGGAGGCCGACATCGCCAACCTGCGCTACTTCGGCATCACCCCGGCGACGATCGCCGGCGTCCCGGTCGAGATCTCGCGCAGCGGCTACACCGGCGACCTGGGGTACGAGATCTGGATCCCCTGGGGCGACGCCGTGAGGGTCTGGGACGCGCTGATGCGGGGGGGCCGCGCCTACGACATCCACGCGGCGGGGATGCTGGCGCTGGACATCGCGCGGATCGAGGCGGGGCTGATCCTCATCGATGTCGACTACGTCAGCAGCCGCAGGGCGCTGATCGAGTCGCACAGGTACTCCCCCTTCGAGATCGGGCTCGGCAGGATGGTCCACCTCCACAAGGAGCGCTTCGTCGGGCGGTCGGCCCTGGTCGAGGAGGCGAGGCGCGGCCCGAGGCGCCGGCTGGTCGGGCTGGAGATCGACTGGAGCGAGGTCGAGAGGCTGTTCGAATCGCACGGGCTGTCGCCCTCGGTCCCCGCCACCGCCTCCCGCGAGGCGGTCCCGGTCTACACCGGGGGCGTCCAGGTCGGCCGGGCGACCTCCACAACCTGGTCCCCCACCCTGAAGAAGATGATCGCCCTCGCCAGCGTCGCCTCGGAGCACGCCGAGACGGGCACCCACCTGAGCCTGGAGTTCACCGTCGAGGCGACGCGCCACAGAGCGGGGGTCGTGGTGGTCGATCTCCCCTTCTTCAATCCCCCGCGGAAGAGGGCCGTGCCGATCGCCTGAGCGCCCCGGCCCCCGGCCCTCGGCGGGCTGTCCTACCGGGGGAAGGCCGCGGCCGCGGCGCCGGTGGACGCGCTGGGCGAGCGGGCCCGCTGAAGCGCCCGGATCGGGTGTCTTCCGGCGACCGGGATCTGATAGAGTGAGCCGATCCTGATCGTGTCATCACGATCGTTCGGCCGGCCCGGGGAATCCGCCCCCCCGCCCGGGTCCGGTGTCCAGCCACCCGCCCGCCGCGGGCGGAGGAGGGAGTGCCCCATGTCCGATCTCAAGATGATCATCGGCGGCAGGGAAGTGGAGTCCGCCTCGGGCCGGAGGATGGAGGTCATCGATCCGGCCACCGAGAGGACGGTCGGGAGCGTGCCGAGCGGGAACGCCGAGGACGTCGAACGCGCCGTCGGGGCGGCCCGCTCCGCGTTCAGGGTCTGGTCGCGGATGACGCCGGGCGAGCGGGGCACCCTGCTCGGCAAGCTGGCCGACGCTCTCGACGCCGATGCGGAGCGCCTGGCGGAGATGGAGACGAGCCAGACCGGCAAGCCCCACAAGCTCACCAAGAACGGCGACGTGCCGTTCGCCAACGACAACATCCGGTTCATGGGCGCGCAGGCGCGCGTCCTCGAGGGGACGGCGGCCGGTGAGTACGTCGCCGGCATGACCAGCATCGTCCGCCGCGAGCCGGTCGGCGTCGTCGGATCGATCGCGCCGTGGAACTACCCGTACCTGATGGCCGCGTGGAAGATCGGGCCGGCGCTCGCGGCGGGGAACACGGTGGTCCTCAAGCCGGCCTCCAACACGCCCCTCACGAGCATCGAGCTCGCCCGGACCGCGCTGAAGGTCGGTATCCCGGAGGGCGTCCTCAACGTGGTGACCGGTCCCGGCGGACAGGTCGGGGACGCGATCTGCCGGCACGGCGGCATCAACATGGTGTCGCTCACGGGCGATACGGCCACCGGACGGAAGATCATGGAGCAGGCGTCGTCCACGGTGAAGCGGCTGCACCTGGAGCTGGGCGGGAAAGCTCCGTTCATCGTCTTCGACGACGCGGACGTCGAGGCCGCCGTGCAGGGGGCCGTGGTCGCCGGCTACGTGAACTCGGGCCAGGACTGCACCGCGGCGACCCGCGTCTACGTGCAGAAGTCGAGACACGACGAGTTCGTCGACCGGTTCGTGGCGGCGGTCAGGAAGATCCGCGTGGGCGACCCGACCAGCGCGACGACCGACATCGGGCCGCTGATCTCCAGGGAGCAGCGCGAGCGCGTCGCCGGCTTCGTCGAGAGGGCGAAGCAGGCCGGGATCGAGGTCCTCACCGGCGGCCGGCCGATGGACGGCCCCGGCTTCTTCTACCAGGCGACCGTCCTCGGGGACGCCGGGGACGATGCCGAGGTGATCCAGAAGGAGATCTTCGGCCCGGTGGTGGTGGTGCTGTCGTTCGACAGCGAGGAGGAGGTCCTCGGCAGGGCCAACGGCGTCGATTACGGCCTGGCCTCCTCGGTCTGGACTCGGGACGTCTTCCGCGCCCTGCGTCTCTCGAAGGAGCTGGAGTTCGGCGAGGTCTGGATCAACGACCACCTGCCGCTCGCCTCCGAGATGCCGCACGGCGGCGTCAAGAGATCGGGCTTCGGCTCGGATCTGTCGCGGTACTCGTTCGAGGAGTACACCACGATCAAGCACGTCATGGCCGACCTCACCGGGCGGGCGCGCAAGGACTGGCACTTCACGGTCTACGGGGACGCGTAGGGGGGGGCCGCCGCGGGCCCGTCGCCGCGCCCGGGAGCCTCTCCCGCGCGGCTCGGGGGCCTCTCGCGCGCGGCCCGGGCGGGGCTCACCTCAAGGCGCGCGCCCGCGGATGCCTGTCTCCCACTGCTGCCAGAGCCCGAAGTTCTTCATCTGCCCGGCGAGGCCGGTCCTGTCGATCACCGCCCCGATCGCCGCGCGGTCCAGGCGGGGCGGCCGGCCCGGCGACTCCGCCAGCCCCCACAGGAGGGCCGCGGCGATCGCCGCGTTGATCTTCAGCTCGCGGATATCGGCCTTGTCGTAGGTGTCCGAGGGCGCGTGGTAGTTCTCCATGTAGTTCGCCGGCGCCTGGTTGGCGACCAGGTTCGGGATCCCTCCAGCAGGAAGTCGAAGTTGTCGGTCCCGACGAAGGCGTCCTCGGTGTGCAGGGCGGCGCCGTAGCCGGCGACCGGCCGGAGCCCCTTCTCGACGGGGCCCCGCAGATCCGCCCTCCCGCCGAGCGAGAACCCGGTGATCCGGCCCGTCCCCTCGTCCAGGATCACGGCGGCGGCGTGCCGGTCGAGCTCGTCCGCGTGCGAGCGGACGTAACCGAGCGAGCCCCACATCCCCTGCTCCTCACCGGTGAACAGGACGAAGCGCACGGTGCGCCTGGGGCGGACGCCGAGGGCGGCCATCTGCCGGGCCACGTCCAGGAGCAGGGCGCAGTTGGCGCCGTCGTCCAGGGCGCCGGTGCCCAGATCCCAGGAATCGAGGTGCGCGCCCGCCAGGACGATCTCCTCCGGGCGCTCGCGGCCGCGGATCTCCGCGAGCACGTTGCGGGCCTCGTAGGCCGGACCGGTCCGCACGTCGAGATCCAGCCGCAGGCGGACCTCCTCCTCGTCGCCGAGCCGGGCCAGCCGCAGGCCTTCCTCCCGGGCCACGATCGCCATCGGGAACGGCGCCGGATCCCCGAAGGTGGCGATGTGGCGGTAGAGCAGGTCGCGGGCGCGCCCGCCGACGAGGAGCAGGCCGGCGGCGCCGGCCTCTCCGGCGCGCTTCACGATCGGGGGCAGCCGCATGTAGTCGGCGAACAGGTCCTCCCACGTCGCGATCACCTCGGATCCGACCAGGAGCAGGGCGCCGCGCGCCCGGGTGCCGGCGCGCTCGAACTCCTCCTCGCTCCCGTCGCCCACGAAGACCACGGGCGCGTCCAGGCCGCGGCGCGGCGTGGGGGGCGAATAGGGCATCGCCACGACATCGACGGAGAGGCGCTCGGGACGGGTGAGCATCGCGCGCGATCGCGCCTCCTCCCAGCGGCGGGGCATCTCGAACGACTCGGTCCACGACCTGTCGAGGCCGGCCTTTTGGAACCGATCCCGGAACCAGTCCACCGCCCTCTCGCAGGCGGGGCTGCCGGTGGGCCGGCCCCCGATCCGATCGCAGAGGTAGCGCAGGTCCCGCTCGAGGGGCGTTGGGCCGAGCAGCGCCGCGATCAGACGGGCGGGCGCCCGTCCCTCAGGCGCGGTCGCGCCGGCGAGGGGCCCCGGCGGCGCGGCGCAGAGCAGGGCGGCGGCGAGACCGAGCGCGGCCGGTACCGCGGCGGAAAGCTCCCGGGCGGCGGCCCCGCGGGGGCGCGGCCGGCCGGACCGTCCGCCCCGCCGCGCGGCCGCCGGTCGCCCTCCGGGCCGCTCACCCGCCGAAGGCGATCTCGATCTCACGCTTCTCCCCCTGCGCGACCGTGACGCTGCGCCGGACGCTACCGAATCTCTCGTGCCAGGCCTCGACCTCGTAGGTTCCGGCCGGGAGGCCCCGGAGCTCGAACCTGCCGCTCTCCCCGGTGACCGCGTGGAACGGGTTGTCGGACACGGCGATCCAGGCGCTCATCCAGGCGTGGATGTCGCAGCGGATGCCCACGACCTCGGGCTCCGGGAAGAAGCGCCTCACGGTCCGCCCGTGGCCGGACATCGAGACGTTGAACGCCCGGTTCCTCCCGGTCACCGCCCGGACGTTGTGCACCACCGGATCGCTGCTCTTGAAGACGATGAGCTGGTCGGTCTGCACTGAGAGGACGTGCGGGACGAAGATGCACCCCCTCTGGTCCATCTCCGCCGGCTCCCGAGGGGGGGCGAAGACGCGCTCGCCCAGCCCCGAGACCACGTGCACGTAGACGTTTCGCAGGCTGCCGTCCGGGTTGACGATGACCTCCTCGCTCAGGGCGGTCGCGCCGCTCTTCGCGCAGGCCGGCTCGCCGGACATCTTGAGGGTCCGGCGCTCGGGAGGGGTGCCGCGGAACAGGACGCGGCCGGCGATCGACGCGCTGCCGATCGACTGCCCCGGCCCTATGGCGCCGGGGGGCGGCGGCGGTGGCTCGCCCGCCCCTCCGCCGCAGCCGCCCAGCAGGGCGCCGCCGAGCAGGGCGGCCGCCAGGGGCGGAAGGCGATGAGGATTCATGGAGCCGGTGGAGGGCACGACCGCCTCCTGCGCGATGACGGTACGCGAGCGGCGCGCGCCCTGTCAAGAAGGGCGGGCCGCGCCGCGATACATCGGTCTCAGCGCTCGGGGCCCCCAGGGCATCTCGTAACGCTCGAGCGACTCGATCCGCAGCCCGGCGGCGCGCACCTCGTGATCGATCGCCACGTCGAGCCGGCATCCGTCGGCGAGGATCCGCTGCAGCGGCGTGAGGAACTCCTGGCGCCGCGCCAGCGCCGGCTCCGCGGCGCGCCCGTGCTCGAGGAAGAGGTAGAGCCCCGATCGCCGCAGCACCCGCCGGATCTCCGCCAGGCCGGCCGTCAGGTCGGCGAGGCTGCACAGGGTCCAGTTGGTGACCACGGTGTCGAACGAGGCGTCCGAAAACGGCATCGCCTCGGCCGATCCGCGTACCATCGTGACGGGGAAGGCGGGCGCCCGCGCCCGTCTGCGGGCGCGGCGGGTCATCCCGGGATTCGGCTCCAGGGCCACCAGCTCGGCGATCCGCTCCGCCTCGGGAGGATACTCGCCCACCGAGGCGCCGAAGCCGAAACCGACCTCGAGGACTCTCCCGCGCGCCCGGCGCAGCGCCTCCCGGCGCTGCTCCTGGAAGACGGGCCGGGCCAGGATCTTCTCCATGGCCCACGGGAGGATGCGGCTGCGGTAAAGGCCCATGGCGGAAGGCCCTCGGGCGGCCCGGCCGCGGGCGGGCGCCGCCGCCCGGGAGCCTCGTGGAGTCAGGCCGGCGCGCGGCCGGCGAGCAGCCGGGGGAGCTCCTTCGCCGAGAACTGCAGGCCGACGTAGAACGGGCCGAACTCGGCGTACAGGGCGCTGGCCTCGTCGAAGCGCATCTCGTAGATCAGCTTCTTGAACACCACCGGATCGTCGGCGAACAGATCCACGCCCCACTCCCAGTCGTCCAGTCCGATCGACCCCGAGATGATCTGGGTCACCTGCCCCGCGTAGGCGCGCCCGACGAGGCCGTGCTCGCGCATCATCGCCGCGCGCTTGTCGAACGGGACCGTGTACCAGTTGTTCCTGTCGCCGCGCCTCTTGTTCATCGGATAGAAGCAGACGTGCCGGCGGCCGGGGATCTCGGCGAACAGGCGGCCGGCCATCCGCTCGCGCTGCTTGTCGAGCTCGGCGTCGAAGGCGCGCTCGAACTCCTCGCTGCCCTGCTGGAGGCCGCGGCTCGACAGGTCGGAATGGATCCTGGCCGTCATCTCGTACAGCCCCAGCTCGACGATGGACACGTAGGAGGTGGCCGGCTCCAGGTGATCGAACAGCGCGGTCTGCGCCAGCCGCAGCTCGATTCGGCTGAGCTCCTCGAACGAGCGGCGGAAGTGGATCAGCATCAGGTCGCCCTTGTGGCCGAGCAGGTCGACGAGCGCGCTCGGGCCGTCCACGCGGCCTTCCGCGGGCAGGAGGAGGGAGGCGGCCTCCTCGGCGATCCTCTCGCGCCGCTCGGCGGGCAGCGCCTTCAGGTCCGCCCAGCGGACGCGGAACATCTGATGCAGGACGCTCCAGCCCTCGAGCGTCTCGGGGACGTGCGGATTGTGCATCGACCCGTCCTTCGAGCCGCGGGCCGAGCCGGGGCCGGCCCGCATCGGCCCTAGTCGAGCGGTTCGGGCCCACGCCCACAACTTCGGCCGAGACCCCCGCGGCCGCCCGCGGGGGTAGAATCGAGGGGACGCGTCCCCCGTCAGACCTCCGGAGGGGCCGGACCATGGCCGTCCGCGGGTTCATCCTGCACCCGACCTACCGCATCGAGTCGGGCCGTCCGGTCGTGCACCTGTTCGGCCGCCTCGAGACGGGCGAATCGTTCCTCATCCGCGACACGCGGGTCGTGCCGTATTTCTTCGTGCGCGCCGGCGACGCCGGCGCGGCGCGCGCGCAGGGGGCCTGCCGGGTCGCGCAGACCGACCTGAAGACCATGCGCGGCGAGCCCGTGGTCCGGGTCGAGGTCCCCACGCCCCCCGACACGCCGCCGGTGCGCGACGGCCTGCTGGAGAGAGGGATCCCGGTCTACGAGGCCGACATCCGCTTCGCCGTCCGGTACCTGATCGACCGCGGCATCCGCGGGGCGGTGGCGATCGACGGGGAGGGGGCCGGGCCCGGAGACGGGCCGGCCGCGCCGTGCGGGAGGCCCGGGCCCGCGGCCGTGGACCGGTGCTTCGAGGATCCCGGGCTGCGGCCCGCCGACTGGCTGCCGCCGAAGGGCCTCCTGCGCTTGGTGTCGCTCGACATCGAGACCGACCCGCGCGGGCAGAGGGTCTACGCCGTCTCCCTCGCCGGCGCGGGGCTCGACGAGGTCCTGCTGGCGCTCCCGGAGGAGAGGGTCCGCAGCGGCCTGCGCGGGGCCCGCCCCGAGGGGGCGGTGGTCGCCTGCGGCGACGAGCGGGGACTCCTCAGGCGCGCCTTCGCCCGGCTGCGGGAGGTCGACTTCGACATCCTCACCGGGTGGAACGTGATCGACTTCGACCTCTCGGTGCTGGGCGCCGCGGCCCGCCGCTACGGCGTCCCGTTCGAGATCGGCCGCCTGCCGGGGGCGGCCCGAGTGATCCGCGACACGTCGTTCTGGGGGCGCTCGCGCGTGGAGGTCGCCGGGCGGCTGGTGCTCGACGGCATCGACCTGCTGCGCGGGGCGTTCGTCAGGCTGGAGGACTACCGGCTCGACACCGCCGCCCGGACCATCCTGGGGGAGGGGAAGGTGGCGCTGGAGCCCGGAGCACCCGGCCGGTCGGGGCGGGGTCGGGCCGAGGCGATCGATCGCGCGTTCCGGGAGGACCTGCCGCTGTTCGTCGCCTACTCGCGGACCGACGCCCACCTCGTGCTCGGGATCCTCGACGAGGCGCGCCTGATCGACCTGTCCCTGCGGCGCAGCCTGCTGACCGGAATGCCGCCCGACCGGGTGGGCGCCAGCATCGCCTCGTTCGACTTCCTCTATCTCGGCGAGCTGCGCCGGCGGGGTCGGGTCGCGCCGAGCGTCGGCGGGCGGACGGCGGAGGAGCAGCCGACGGCCGGGGGGGCGGTGCTGGAGCCCTCGCCGGGCCTGTACGAGAACGTCCTGGCGTTCGACTTCAGGAGCCTGTACCCGAGCCTGATCCGGACCTTCAACATCGACCCGCTGGGGTACGACCCCGATGCCGGCACGGAGGGGGATGCTGAGGTCATCCGCGCCCCCAACGGCGCCGCCTTCCGCCGCGAGCCGGGGATCCTGCCCGAGATGCTGAAGGACCTCTTCCCCCGGCGCGACGAGGCGAAGCGTCGGGGCGATGCGATCGGCGCGCACGCGCTGAAGATCCTGATGAACTCCTTCTACGGCGTTCTGGCGACGCCGGCCTGCCGCTTCTACTCCGGTCCCGTCGCCAACGCCATCACCCACTTCGGGCAATGGGTCCTGCACTGGGCGCGGGACCGGATGGAGTCGCTCGGGTACCGGGTGCTGTACGGCGACACCGACTCGCTGTTCGTGCTCTCCGGCCTGCGCGGAGCCGGCGCCAGGCCGGAGGCGCGGCGTCTGGGGGCGGAGCTGTGCGATCGGATCAACCGGGAGCTTCGGGAGCAGGTCGCCGCCACCTGGAGGGCCGACAGCCACCTCGAGCTGGAGTTCGAGATGCTGTTGCTCAAGTTCTTCCTGCCCTCGGTGCGGCACGGTAAGGCCGGCGCCCGCAAGCGCTACGCCGGACTGGTGGACGGGGGCGCCCGGGGCGGCTCGGACGAGCTGCTGTTCGTCGGCATGGAGGTCGTCCGTCGCGACTGGACCGAGCTGAGCAAGATCTTCCAGCGCGGCCTGTTCGAGCGGCTGTTCCGCGGCGCCACCCGGGAGGCCGCCGCCGCGTACGTCCGTGAGTTCGTGCGCGCCCTCAAGGAGGGCCGGCACGACGGTCACCTCGTCTACCGCAAGGCGCTCCGCAAGGCGGTGGAGGAATACACCGCGACCACCCCTCCGCACGTCCGGGCGGCCCGCATGAGTCACGGAAGGGTGGGGGATCTCATCGAGTACGTGATCACCGTCGCGGGTCCGGAGCCGGCCGCCTCACGGAAGAGTCCCATCGATTACGGACACTACGTCGACCGGCAGGTCCGCCCGATCGCCGAGCAGGTCCTCGAGCACATCGGGATAGACTTCGACGAGGCTGCGGGAGAGGCGGCGCAGGGGTCGCTGTTCTGATCCGGCCGCGCGCGGGCCGCCGGGGATCCGCGTGCGCCGCGGCGTCGTTCGGCGGGGGCGAGGCGCGCCGCGGCGCCCCGGGGAATTGGATATACTGCACCCCAGGGAGGAACGCGTGAGGGGAGCACCGGCCATCGACAGCCCGCCCGAGTACGTGCGCCGCATCTACGAGAGGTCGAGGCGGCGGCTCGAGAGCGTGCGCCGCCGGCTCGGGCGCCCCCTGACCCTGAGCGAGAAGATCCTCTACGGGCATCTCGACGATCCCGAGCATCAGGAGATCGCCGCCGGGCGGAGCTACCTCCTGCTGCGGCCCGATCGCGTGGCGATGCAGGACGCGACGGCGCAGATGGCCGTCCTGCAGTTCATGCAGGCGGGCCGGCCGCGCGTGGCCGTCCCGACGACGATCCACTGCGACCACCTGGTTCAGGCGAGCGCCGGGGCCGCGGCCGACGTGCAGGCGGCGCTGCAGGAGAACGGCGAGGTCTACGACTTCCTGCGCTCCGCCAGCGCCCGGTACGGCATCGGCTTCTGGAAGCCGGGCGCCGGGATCATCCACCAGGTGGTGCTGGAGAACTACGCCTTCCCCGGCGGCTTGATGATCGGCACCGACTCGCACACGCCGAACGCCGGCGGGCTCGGGATGGCGGCCGTCGGCGTGGGCGGGGCGGACGCCGTCGACGTGATGGCCGGCTTCCCTTGGGAGGTCCTGAATCCCGGTAGGGTCGGCGTGAGGCTGACCGGAACGATGTCGGGGTGGACGGCCCCCAAGGACGTCATCCTGGAGCTCCTCGGGATCCTGACCGTCAAGGGTGGGACCAACCGGGTCATCGAGTACTTCGGTCCGGGGGCGCGGGCCATCTCCTGCACCGGCAAGGCGACGATCGCCAACATGGGCGCCGAGCTCGGCGCGACGACGTCGGTCTTCCCGTTCGACGGCCGGATGGAGGCCTACCTGCGCGCGACCGGCCGGGAGGCGCTCGCCGACCTGGCGCGGGAGCACGCGGACCTCCTGAAGGCCGACCCGGAGGTGGAGGACGACCCGGGACGCTTCTTCGACCGGGTCATCGAGATCGACCTGGCGCGGCTCGAGCCGCACCTCGTCGGTCCGCACACCCCCGATCTGGCGCGTCCGGTCTCGGAGATGAAGGAGGCCGTCCGGGAGCACGACTACCCCGACCGGATCTCGGTGGCGCTCATCGGCTCGTGCACGAACTCCTCCTACGAGGACATCTCGCGCGCCGCCGACGTGGCCCGCCAGGCGGCGGCCAACGGGGCGCGGATGAGCGTGCCGCTGCTGGTCACGCCCGGAAGCGATCAGATCTTCGAGACCATCCGCCGGGACGGCCAGATGGCGGCTCTCGAGCGGGTCGGGGCGTCGGTCCTCGCCAACGCCTGCGGCCCCTGCATCGGGCAGTGGCGCCGGGACCAGATCGCGAAGGGCGAGCGGAACACCATCGTCACCTCGTTCAACCGCAACTTCCCTGGCCGCAACGACGCCAACCCCGAGACGCTCGCCTTCATCGGCAGCCCCGAGATCGTCATGGCCTACGGGCTGGCGGGACGGCTGTCGTTCAACCCGCTCACCGACCCGCTCCCGGACTCGAGCGGCGGGACGTGGAAGCTGAGGCCGCCCGGGAGGGCTCCGGAGCTGCCGGAGCGGGGCTTCGCCCGCGCCGCCGCGGGCTTCCTGCCGCCCGCCGCCGATCCGGACGGCGTCCGCGTCCGGGTCGACCCGGGCAGCGAGCGGCTGCAGCTCCTCGACCCGTTCAGCGCGCACGTTGACCGGGACTTCGTGGAGATGCCGCTGCTGATGAAGACCAGGGGGAAGACCACCACCGACCACATCTCACCGGCCGGGTTCTGGCTGAGGTTCCGCGGCCACCTCGACCGGATCAGCGACAACATGTTCACCGGGGCGGTGAACGCCTTCAGCGGCGAGCGCGGCAGGACGATCGACCTGCTGACCGGGCGGCGCGGCGTCGACGTCCCCGCGGTGGCGCGGGCCTACAAGGCGGCCGGGAAGAAGTGAGTCGTCGTCGGCGACGACAACTACGGGGAGGGAAGCAGCCGCGAGCATGCCGCCATGTCCCCGCGCTACCTCGGCGCGGCGGCGATCATCTGCCGCAGCTTCGCCCGCATTCACGAGAGCAACCTGAAGAAGCAGGGCGTGCTCCCGCTGACCTTCGTCGACCCGGCGGACTACGACAGGGTCCGCGAGACCGATCGCATCACCCTCGCCAACCTCGCCGACCTCGCGCCCGGCATGACCGTGACCGCCATCCTGCACCACGACGACGGCGCCACCGAGCAGGTGCAGCTCCGCCACACCCTCAACCAGGAGCAGATCGCCTGGTTCCGCGCCGGCTCCGCCCTCAACCTCCTCCGCCGCCAGGAGGGCCCCCGCGCGCAGGAAGTCCCGCCGGAGGCCTAGGGCCGCCCCCCGATCTCGTCGCCGCCGCCCCGGGGCGGCTACCCGCGTGTCCCGTGATTCATGGGCAGGCAGAGACGGCCGCGTCCCTCTGAGGGTCTCCATGTGTGCCCGGGCCACAGGAATTTCGCGCCCGCACCGGATACCAGAACGCCTGTCCCACTTCAGGATCGGCCCGGGGATCGCAATGATCCGTGGCCGTGCTGACCTGGCGGTTGCATTTGCCTCCCGGAGCCGGTCCCCGCTAGTATCGGTCGGCCCGCCCGCGCCCGCGACGGGACCGCGCGCGCCGGCGGCGCGGAGGGTGCCCGCATGCTGGACCCGAAGGGGGTCTACACGGTCCTGCCCACGCCCTTCACGCACGAAGGCGACCTGGATCGCGCGAGCCTCAGGCGCGTCGTCGATCTGTTCATCGCCGACGGCGCGGCCGGGCTCGTCGTCCTCGGGGCGACCAGTGAGGCCGCGCGGCTGAGCGACGCGGAGCGGCTCGAGGTGTTCGGCACGGTCATGGAGCACGTGAACGGCCGCGCGCCCGTGGTCGTGGGGGCCACGGCGGAGGGACTGAGGACCTGCCTGGCGTACGCCCGACAGGCGGCCTCCGCCGGCGGCGCCGGGCTGCTCGTCAGCCCGCCCCGGGCCCGCAGGCTCGATTCCGACGCGGTGCGGCGCCACTTCCACGCGCTCGCCGCCGCGGTGGACCTCCCGATCGTGATCCAGGACTACCCCCCGATCGCGGGTTTCGCCATGGAGCCGGGCCTTCTGGTGCGCATCGCCAGGGAGGTCCCCGCGGCGCGCATCGTCAAGCTCGAGGACCCGCCGACGCCCTGCAAGGTGGCCCGCATCCGCGAGGAGGCGGACGGACTCCGGATCGGTATACTCGGGGGCCTGGGCGGCGGCTATCTGCTGGAGGAGCTGATCGCCGGGGCCGACGGGGCCATGACCGGGTTCGCGTATCCCGGGATCCTGGCCGACGTGGTCCGGAAGTTCCACGGCGGCCGGCCGGACGAGGCCGCGGACGCCTTCTACCGCCACGTCGCCCTCATGCGGTTCGAGTTCCAGGAGGGCATCGGCGTGGCCCTGCGGAAGGAGATGCTGCGCAGGCGCGGCGCCATCGAGCATGCCGGGGTCCGGGCGCCCGGGGCCCGGCTCGACGCTCCCACGTATGCCGCGCTCGAGCGCATCCTGAAGTGGATGGGGCTTGAGCGGAAAGGATGAGGGTCGCGGGGGAGCCGGAGGCCACGGGAACGGGAGACTGCCGGCCCGTGGGGTGGAGCCTCGGGTCACCATGAGACTGCTGGACAGGGTCGTCGCGCTCACGCTGCCCGCGGTCCCGAAGCCCGTGGCGAGGATCTTCGCCCGTCCCTACATCGCCGGGGAGACGATCCACGACCAGATGGCCGTCGTGAAGCTCCTGAACGATCAGGGGTTCATGGTCGCCACCAGCATCCTCGGCGAGTTCGTGACCCGGCGCGAGGAGTCCGAGGAGGCGGTGCGCGACTACGAGAAGGTGCTGGCGACCGTGCAGGAGAGGCGCCTGGACAGCAACATCCACGTCAAGCTGACGCACCTGGGGCTCAAGCTGGACAAGGAGTTCTGCTACCGGAACGTCCGGCGGCTGGTGCGCTTCGCGGGCGAGCGATCCAACTTCGTCCGTATCGACATGGAGGACTCGTCCTGCACGGACGACACGCTGGAGATCTACGCCCGGCTTCGGGAGCAGTTCGACAACGTGGGCTGCGTGCTCCAGGCTCGCCTGCGGCGGAGCCTCGCGGACGCCCGCGAACTCGCGAAGGCCCGGGCCAACGTGCGCGTGTGCAAGGGGATCTACCTCGAGCCGTACGACATCGCCTACCCGGACCCGGAGCTCATCCGCAGCAACTTCACCCTGCTGGTGGAGGAGCTCCTCGGCGCCGGATGCTACGTCGGCATCGCCACCCACGACGAGAGGCTGCTGTGGGACGCATGCCGCGCCGTCGAGCGGCTCGGGCTCGATCCGTCACGCTACGAGTTCCAGATGCTGCACGGGGTGGAGACCACGCTGCGTCGCATCGTGCGCGAGGCGGGACACCGCCTGCGGGTCGCCGTTCCCTTCGGCCCGAGCTGGTACGCCTACTCGCTGCGCCGCTTTCGGGAGAATCCGCAGATCGCCGGCCACGTCTTCCGCGCTCTGTTCAAGCCGTCCTGAGGGGGATCGGGACGGGGCCCGGAAGATCCGGATCTCAGTACCGCGCCGGCGCGTCCGTGGCCGACTTCCTGTAGAGGTACCAGGTCATCAGGAAGCCGACGACGACGAAGGCGATGGCGTACACCCAGCCGCCCCGACCGCCGTAGATCGTCGGGTAGTGGTTGCTCACCATGAGGAAGATCAGCGGCACCGACATGTAGGTGTTGTGCTTGGAGCGCAGGCCCGCCAGCGCCGCGAGGGCGGGGTCGGGAGCCTGCCCCGCCTTGGCGGCCGCGATGATCTTGCGCTGCGCCGGCCAGATCCGCATCCAGACGTTGGCGGCCATCGAGGTGCCGAGCAGGGCCCCGATGTGGATGAACACGGCCCGCCCGGAGAAGAAGCAGCTCAGCCACCAGGCCACCCCCGCCAGCAGGATCACCGAGACCACGGTGCCGACGAGCGGGTTCTTCTTGAGCCCCGTCTTCCACAGGACGTCGTAGACCACGAAGCCCAGGAGCAGCGCCACCAGGCCGACGGCGGTCCCCAGGGCGACGCTCATGCTCGGTTCGGCCTGCAGGAGGTTGCCGCCCATGTAGTAGACGATGCCCAGCAGCAGGATGCCGCTCACCCAGGTGTAGGCGGCGCCCCAGCGGAACCAGTAGAGGGCGCGGGGCATGAGCTCGGGGACGACCTTCCTCTTGGAGTCGGCGTCGAACGTCTTGGCCACCTGCGAGTTGACGAAGTTGAAGAAGTAGAGGTGGCCGATCCACATCACCCCGGCGATCACGTGGATCCACCTGAAGACAGTGTTCAGCCACTCGTTGAGACTGGGATCCATAGCTTCCCTCCCCTCCAGGGTTCAGCGAGAAAGGGTCCCGGCGCGGGCCGGCCCGGTGGGACCAGACGGGAAGTCTGACCGAGCCGTACAGAGTCGGCGCAGTCTACGCCAACCGCCCGCGGCGGTGCAAGACGACCCCGACCGGGTGCCGGCCCCGCCCCGACCCGGGCGATCCGGGGGTCCGGCCGGCGGCGGCATTTGACCCGGGCCGGCCCGGGAGCTAGGTTCAGCCCGGGCGTCGGCCCCTAGGGCGGGGCTCTCGGTTGCGGGCGCCGCGGCGGGGGTCGGCCCGCCCCGGAGGGAACACGATGCGCGATCTGGGTGCGGTCTCCCTGCTCGGCCTGTTGGCCCTGCTGCCCGGCTGCGCCGACAACACACCGGCCAGGATCGAGGTCGAGGCCCCTCCGATCATCCTGAGACGGAGCCAGGTGCCTATCGCGGCCACCGTCGTCAACGGCGCGGGCCGGCCCATCGCCGGGGCGGCGCTGTCCTACTCCGCGGAGCCCGCCGACGTGGTCGAGGTCTCGGCGAGCGGGTCGGTGCGCTGCCTGAAGACGGGAGACGCCGCGCTGGTCCTCTCGGCCGGCGGGCTCGCCGCCGAGGTGCCGTTGAAATGCCGCATCGCCACCGAGATCGAGATGCCCGAGCGGCGGCGGCTCCTCGTCGGCGCCGGGCCCGTGGTGCTGCGCGCGAGGGCCCTGACCGAGGGAGGGCGCGTGATGGCCGACGTCCCCGTCGCCCTGACGTCTTCGGATCCCTCGGTCCTGAGGATCGACGCCGACGCGGCCTCACCGCTTTCCGTCGGGACGGCGGTCCTGAAGGCCTCCGTCGGCGGGATCACCGCCGTCGCGGCGGTGGAGGTCGTCGAGCGGATCGTCTCCGAGCCCCTGACGCTCGCCGACGGCCAGACGCGCTCCTGGGAGCTGCGACCGGGCGCGTATCGGGTCGAGATCGACGTCACCCCCTCGCACAGGGTGGCGCAAGGGGTGACGGCGTCCTGGGAGGGGGCGCGGTGCGAGGACCAGCCCGAGCGGCGGTCGCATCGGTTCTCGTGCGCCGCCACCGACGGCGCCGCGCTCTCGATCACCAATCCGGCGACCCACGGTCTCGGCCTGACCGTCGAGGGGACCCTCACCATCTACCGCGTTCCCACCACCTGAGCGGCCCCCCCGCGCGGGCGGGCCGCGGAAGGCCTTCTCAGAACCTGACCTGCAGGGTGACCCAGAGCTTGTCGGTGTCGGTCGCGAAGCCGTCGGCGCTGTAGCCCGCGTACTTCAGGCCGGCGGTGTACTTGCCGTGAAATGTCTTCGCGACCAGCAGGTCCAGCTCGGTCCCATAGTCGGCCCCGCCGTCGTCGGCGCTGAAGTCGTGGTAGACGCCCAGCAGCCTGACGCCGGCCAGCGTCGCCCCGACGGAGAGGTACAGGTCCCGGAGCCCGTCGAGCGGGGTGACGAGAAACTTGTCGGCCCAGCCGTTGAACGCGTGCAGGGTCGCCAGGGGCGTCTGGAAGGCGTACGCGCCGTCCCCCTCGAGCAGCTCGTAGCCCGCCTTCACCGTGAGCCTCTTGATCCCGAGCCCGAGCTCGGCGAGCCGGTACGAGGCGTCCACGCTCGAGGGCGCATCCCTGTAGTCCGACTGGTCGGCGTACTCCGCCGTGTACAGCAGCCTGAGGTCGTCCGTGAGGGCGTGCCGTCCCCGGAATCTCACCCCGACGTCCTTGTGCGATGCGGCGGGAGTGTCCTGCAGCTCCAGGAGGTAGGCGTAGCCGATGAGGGTGCCCGCGGGGAACTCGTAGGAGACGTTGAGCAGGTCGGCGTCCAGGTTCAGCTCGGACAGGGACGGGTGATCCTCGCCGAAGATCCGGTTGACGTTGTTGAGGTGACCGTAGAAGAGCGACAGCCGGTCGTCGACCTCGAGCCGCGCCGAGAGGGCGTCGAAGGTCTGCTCGTTCTGGCGCCACCCGACGTTGCCGATGAACCGGTGGTTGTCCAGGATGATCCGCTGGCGCCCGAGCAGGAATGTGGCCCCCTCGAGACCCCTGTAGCCGAGGTAGACCTGGTTCACCTCGGCGCCCTCGGGGTCGACGACGACGGGGAACCGGGTCAGCCCGTTGGAGGTGCTGTCGTACTGCTCGCTCCCGACGGCGTTGACGTCCTCGAACTCGCCGTACGCGAACAGGCCGTGGTACGAGCCGGTCTCGTAACCCAGCCGCAGGCGGACGGTCGAGGCCCTCGCGTCCTCGCCGAACCCGTCCTGGTCCACGAACTCGTAACGGTAGCGAACGTCGACCCTGACCGTCCCGCCGGTCAGCGCCTCGCCGACCGGCTCCACCGCGCGGGTCGCCGGAGGAAGCCCGAGCAGGACGATCACCAGCGCCGTCCGCCGCGCGAGCAGCCAGCTCCGGTGTCTCCTCATATCCTCCCCTCCGGCAGCGATCCTTGTTGAGGCGTGTCCGGTGAGCGGGGATCCGGCCCGGCGCCGGATCGGGACCAACGGTATTCTCCACGGGGGATCGCTTCAGGGCATGACGCAGATCATGTGGCGGCGGCCGTGGCCGGCCGCCCCCGGCCACAACCGCCGGATCTTGGATGAACCCTTTGAATCCAAAGGACTTGGCAGGTCCGCGTCCGCACTAGAGTAGGGCACTTTCCATCATGATCGCGGGCGGGCCGCCGCGTAGTAGCATCGACTCAGCCTCAGACGGATCTCTCTGCGGGATGCCGGCTGGAGGAGGGGTGAGATGCCGGAGCTTCCCGAGGTCGAGACGATCCGGCGGGGCCTCGCCCCGCTGGTCCGGGGCCGCCGGATCCTCGGCGTGCGGGTCAACGAGTGCCGGCTGCGGGAGCCGCTGCGGACCCGCGACCTGCGGCGCCTGCGCGGGGCGACCGTCACGGACGTGCGGCGGCGCAGCAAGTACCTGCTGCTGGACACCAGCGTCGGCCTCACGCTGCTCGTCCATCTCGGGATGACCGGTCGGCTGTGGGTCTCCGACCGGCGGCGATCCTCCCGGCCCCACGAGCATGTCGTGTTCGTTCTCGATGACGGTCGCGACCTGCGGTTCGCCGATGCCCGCAGGTTCGGTCTCATCAAGGTCCTGAAGAGCGGACGCGTCCTTCTCCATCCCCGGATCCAGTGCCTCGGTCCCGAGCCCCTGGACGACCGGCTCACCGGGGAGGTGCTCTACCGCGCGACCCGCGGGCGCCGCAGGCCGGTCAAGAATTTTCTCCTCGACACGCGCGCCATCGCCGGCGTCGGCAACATCTACGCCTGCGAGGCGCTGCACCGCGCCGGGCTCGACCCGAGGCGCGCGGTGGGTGGGATGGGGCGCCGCGCGTGGGCGCGCCTGACGGTCCGTCTCAAGCAGGTGCTCGGCGAGGCGATCCGGGCCGGCGGGACGACGCTGCGCGATTTCCTCAACGCCGAGGAGGACGCGGGCTCGTTCGCGATCGCGCTGCGCGTCTACGACCGGGAGGGAAAGCCTTGCGGCCGCTGCCACGCAGCGATCCGGCGGATCGTGCAGGCCGGCCGCGCCACCTTCTACTGTCCCCGCTGCCAGCGCTGAGGCTCAGCGGCCGCCCGGGACCCACAGGACGTCGGCCCGGCCGCCGTCGTTGGCGCGGCGGGCCATCACGAACAGCAGGTCGGAGAGGCGGTTCAGGTAGACGATCGCCCGCGGGTTGACGGCCGCGCTCCGGGCGAGACGCACCACCCGGCGCTCGGCGCGGCGGCAGACGGTGCGGGCGAGGTGCAGCCGGGAGGAGGCCGGCGTCCCTCCGGGGAGGACGAAGCTGTGCAGCCTCCCGAGCGGCGCGTTGAGCCGGTCGATCGCCGCCTCGATGCGTCGGACCTGCGCCCCGCTGACGCGCAGCGGCGTCGGGCGGGGCCGGCGCCCCGTCCCCCGCCGCCGGGCCTCCGGGACGCACAGGTCCGCGCCGAGGTCGAAGAGATCGTTCTGGACCGGCCGGAGCAGGCTCGCGCACTCCTCGTCGAGGCCGGCCGACAGCACCGTCCCGAGGACGGAGTTGAGCTCGTCCACCGCGCCGCACGCCTCGACCCGCGGGTGGTCCTTCGGGACGCGGCGCCCGTCCCCGAGCGCCGTGGTCCCCCGGTCTCCGGTCTTCGTATAGATCCGCGACAGCATGACCATCGGCTGCCATCCCCCGGGCGCCGGTTTGGAGGGCGCCCGGCTCGCGTCCATGGTACTCCAACGGGAACTGCCTCACGGCCGCCATCGTCCGGGCCCGCGGCCCTTGACAGGCTCCCGGAACGGTGGGTCTAATCGGTCCCATGGCACGTAATCCGAGACCGGGGCGCCGCCCCGCCCGCGGGCGGGCGCGCCCGGGGCGGACACCGCCCGGACGGGGGGGCAGGCCCGGAGAGCCCGCCGCCGCGGGGCGGAGTCGGCCCGCCCCCCCTGCGGGCCCCCGAGCCGCGACGGGCGGCGGGACGACCTCGGCCCGGTACCCGGACGCGGCCGTCCACGGCCGCGAGTTCGTCCACCTCCGTCTAGACGTCAACGGCGAGAAGAGGGAGGTGGCGTTCGCGCCCTACAAGACGCTCCTGGAGGTGCTGCGCGAGGACCTCGGCCTCACGGGGACCAAGCACGGCTGCGAGCTGGGCGAGTGCGGCGCCTGCACCGTCCTCCTGGACGGGCGCCCGCAGCTCTCCTGTCTGGTGCTGGGGCTGGAGTGCGAGGACCGGCCCGTGATCACGGTCGAGGGGCTGGCGCGGGGGCCGGCCCCGCACCCGCTGCAGATGGCGTTCGCCGAGCTCGGCGCGGCCCAGTGCGGCTACTGCACGCCCGGGATCCTGTGCGCCGCCCGGGCGCTGCTCGACGCGAACCCCGCGCCGAGCCGGCAGGAGATCCGCGAGGCGCTGTCGGGGAACCTGTGCCGCTGCACCGGGTACCTGAAGATCTTCGAGGCGGTGGAGCTGGCGGCGCGTCGCATGAAGGACCCGGCCGCCCGCCCGGACGACGCCATCCTCTACGGGAGGAAGACCTAGCGATGCGGGGTCTGCCGCGGCTGCGGGTGGTCGGGACGCCGGTCCGCAAGGTGGACGGGCTCGCCAAGTGCGCCGGCTCAGTCCGCTACGCCGACGACATCATCCTGCCCCGGATGCTGCACTGCAAGATCCGCCGCTCGCACGTCGCGCACGCCCGGATCGTCCGGATCGACGTCTCGCGGGCGGCCGCGGTGCCCGGCGTGCTCGCCGTCCTGACCGGCCGGGACCTCCCGATCCCGTTCGGGATCCTCCCGGTCAGCCAGGACGAGCACGCGCTCTGCCTGGACCGGGTCCGCTTCGTGGGCGACCCGGTGGCGGCGGTGGCGGCGGTCGACGAGGCCGCGGCGTTCGAGGCGACGAACGCCATCGAGGTCGACTACGAGCCGCTCTCCACCGTGATGTCGATCGAAGAGGCGATCGCCGCGCCGGGGCCCCGCCTGCACGACTACGGCGACGGCGGGAACGTCCACAAGAAGGTGGCCCTTGAGTTCGGGGACGTCGAGCGAGGCTTCGGCGAGGCGGAGGAGATCTTCGAGGACCTGTTCTTCTATCAGGGGAGCACCCACCTGCCGATCGAGCAGCACGCCGCCGTCGCGGACGTCGACCCGGACGGGCGGCTCACCGTCTGGTCGAGCACCCAGACGCCACACTACGTGCACCGCGCCCTCGCCAAGGTGCTCGGGATGCCGCCGTCCCGGGTGCGGGTCATCGCCTGCCCCAACGGCGGCGGCTTCGGCGGCAAGAGCGACCCGTTCAGCCACGAGATCGTGGTCGCCAAGCTGTCGCTGATGTCCGGCCGGCCGGTGAAGGTGGCGCTCACCCGCGAGGAGGTCTTCTACTGTCACCGCGGGCGGCATCCCACCCTGATGCAGGTGAAGACGGGCGTGAGGGGGGACGGATCCATCACCTCGATGCACTTCCGCTCCTTCCTGGACGGGGGCGCCTACGGCTCGTACGGGGTCGCGAGCACGTATTACAGCGGCGCCCTGCAGACGGTGACCTACCCGATCGCCAATTACAAGTTCGAGGGGCTGCGGTGCTTCACCAACAAGCCCCCCTGCGGCCCGAAGCGCGGGCACGGGACGCCGCAGCCGCGCTACGCCCTGGAGATCCACATGGACCGGATCGCCGAGCGGCTGGGGATGAGCCCGGCGGAGCTCAGGCTGCGCCACCTGGTGCCGCCCGGGACGCTGACCGCCAACTATCTCCGCGTCGGGACCATGGGGCTGGGGGAGTGCATCAGGCGGGTCGTCGAGGGGTCGCGCTTCGAGGAGCGGCACCGCAGGCTGCCGTTCGGGAGGGGCATCGGCCTCGCGTGCTCGAGCTACCTGTGCGGGGCCGGGCTCCCGATCTACTGGAACGACATGCCGCACACGGGCGTCCAGCTCAAGGTCGACCGGGGCGGCGGGGTGACGGTGTTCTGCGGCGAGATCGATATCGGGCAGGGATCCGACACGGTGCTGGCGCAGACGGTGGCCGAGGTCCTCGGGATCGATCCCTACTCGATCCGCGTCGTGTTCGGCGACACGGATCTCACGCCGGTCGACCTCGGCAGCTACAGCAGCCGCGTGACGTTGATGATGGGGAACGCCGCGATCCAGGCGGCGGAGCGGGCGCGGGATCTGCTGGCGCGCTCCGCCGCGGAGAAGCTGTCCGTCCCGGTCTTCCGGCTGGCCTTCGCCGGCGAACGGGTTTTCGACGTGGAGGAGCCGGAGCGGGGCATGAGCTTCGCGGAGGCTGCGCAGGAGGCCGAGTCGAGGTTCGGGACGATCGGCACCGTCGGCTCGTACACGCCCCCGGCGGCGGCGGGACGCTACAAGGGATCCGGGGTGGGGCCGTCCCCGGCCTACTCCTACAGCGCCGCCGTGGTCGAGCTGGAGGTCGATCCGCCGAGCGGCCGCGTCCGGGTCGACAGGGTTCACCTGGCGCACGACATCGGCCGCTGCATCAATCCGGTCCTGGTCGTGGGGCAGGTGGAGGGGAGCGTGTACATGGGGCTCGGCGAGGCGCTGATGGAGGAGCAGGTGTTCCGCGCCGACCGCAACTCCGTGCATCGGATCCCCTCGATGCTGGAGTACAAGAGCCCGACCACGATGGAGATGCCGGAGGTGGTGACCTACCTGGTGGAGGACCCCGACCCGAGCGGACCCTTCGGTGCCAAGGAGGTGGGGCAGGGACCGCTCCTGCCGGTCGCGCCGGCGGTGGCCAACGCCGTCTACGACGCGGTCGGGGTGCGCGTCGACGAGGTGCCGATCACGCCGGATAAGGTCCTCCACGCGCTCGACTCGCCCCGGAAGCGCTACGGCCCGACGCGCGTGCCGGAAGTTCCCTGGCCGGACCCGATCCGCGTGCCGACGCCCTGGGAGGGGGGCGACGGGAGGCCGGCGGCGGCCCCCGTCGCCGCCCGTCGGGGCAGCCCGGCGTCCGCTCCGGTGACCGCCGCGAGCGGCGGCCCGGGACGGTCCGCGCCGGCCGGCGGCCCCTCGCGCGGCGGGGGGCGAGGGTGACGTCATGAT
>JBHIBC010000036.1:0-29345 GCA_046758905.1 Acidobacteriota bacterium
TGCCCGGTGCTCGCGCTTCCGCACCGTGTCGACGGCCTCGGTCATGTGCTGCATGATGTGGAAGCGGTCGAAGACGATCTTCTCGCGGGCGTCCGGAACGGCCTGGACCGTGGCCTCGACGTAGGGAGCCCACATGTCCATCGCCACGCCCTGGATGGCGGCGAGCTGTGCGGGGCTCAGGCGCCTCCAGCAGGCGGCCAGGCTCTCGGCCTTGCGGTCCTCGGCAACCTGCTCCACGGTGGCCCGCTCCAGGTCGGACACGACCGTCAGGTAACGGTGTCCCTTCCGGAACGCCTTCTCATCGACACCGAAGAAGGGAATGACGCGCTTTTCTGCTTGCGCGCCAGGCCGCGGGCCACCGCGCGGTCCATCACCCCCCAGCCCTCATCCCGGCTGATCCGCAGGATCCGTCGCGCCCCTGCCACGGTGGCACACTGCTGCAGGACATCGATGACGAATCGCTCCATCAGCAGCGTGAACCGCGAGCGGGACTCGGCCCAGGGGACCCGGACCTGCAGCACCCCATGATCGGGACAGTCGACCCGAGGAACCCGGGCATGCAGGAGGGTCTTGAACTGGCAGGTGTCGAGGTGGCGCCAGCTGCGGCCCTCGGCATGGCCCCGGCAGGCCAGCTCCTTCTGGCACTCCGGGCACGGCCATCGCACCCCCGGCTGATGATCCACCCAGACCTCGACCCGCTCCCCCCCAACGTTCAGGTCCACCCGCGCCACGAACCAGGGGTGCCCCAAACCCAGGATCTGCCGATAGAGATCGGTGTCGTGCATCGGGAGGCCCTCCTTGAGCACCCCCCATACACCAGACCGGCACCCACGGCAATTCCGGCAAGTGGCCGGCAATAAAAAAAAGCCCCAAGGCTTGGCGCCCACATCGTCTTCCTCGATGAGAGCGGCTTCATGCTGATTCCCACGCGCCGTCGGACCTGGAATCCGAGAGGGCGTACCCCGATCGTTCGCTACAACTACAAGCACGACCGGATCTCGGCCATCACGGCGCTCACGGTCGCGGCCAGGCGTGCTCGCCTGGGCCTGTACGTTCAGCTTCGCCAGGACAACTTCAAGGCCGTGCAGGTGGCCAGGTTCCTGCGCCTGCTGCTCGCCCATCTGCGGGGACACGCCATCCTGCTCTGGGATGGTGGACAGATTCACAAGGGACCGGCCATCAACGCGGTTCGCGACGCCTTTCCCAGGCTCCACCTCGAACGTTTCCCCGCCTACGCGCCCGAACTCAATCCCGTCGAGCAACTCTGGAACGACTTCAAGCGACATGCGGGGAATAGCCTCCTCCGGGGCAAGCAGGACATTCGCCTCAGCCTGCACGGCAGCGCTCGGCGCGTCCGACGCAACCCGGACCGGCTCCGGTCCTTCGTGTTCGCTTCCGCTCTCCCATCAGCGCCATGGCAGTAGTTGTTCTATTACTTACACAATATTCAATAATCTGGAGGGTCAGGCAGCCAACGCGGGGCGAGGACGCCCGCCCGGTTCCGATTCCGGCACCCGGGATTCCAACAGTCTCTGAAGGGCCAGAGGCTGTAAAGAGTTTCCCGTCGGTTGGCTGTCGTGTCATCCACGAGAGGTATGGAGAGGGAACCATTCACAAGGTAGAGGGTGTGGGAAAGAGTTCCACCCTCACTGTTGACTTCGGTCCTCCGCGCGGCGTCGTAATCATTGTGGCCACTCGAGTCAAACCTGCCAAGCCGTTAGCCACCTAACCCCGGGGTGAGTCTCCTTCCGTTTGCGAGATGTTTGCAACCCCGATGGAACCACCCATCGGGAGATCTCCTAGATCGTATCGTAAGTGACTATAAATACTGGCGGAGGGAGTGGGATTCGAACCCACGGAGGCGCGAAGCCTCAGCGGTTTTCAAGACCGCCGCCTTCGACCGCTCGGCCATCCCTCCGGGGCCCATTATATGCCGCTGCGGGGCGGGGCGCCCGCACGCCAACGGCCGCCCTCGTGCCGCGATCGTGCGCCGCGTCCCGGAGGCCCCGTCGCACGCATCGTCGGCCGGCGGGGACAGCTCGATCCGGAATGCGGAGCGTCCTCGAGCGCGGAAGAAGAGACGGCCTCCAACGGCGATCGGGCTCCCTTCGCCCGTGTTATCGCCGGCGACCCTACGACCTCTAGAAGGCGATCGAGACGGCGGCGCCGCCGGGCAGCGGAGCCATTCTCCACATCGACGCCGCCGCCGGGGGGCGGTCCCGAACCGGCCCCGGGTGGCGCGAGACGATCCCCTTGCCGACGGCCAGGCCGAGTCCGGCCCCGGCCAGGATGTCGGAGGCCCAGTGGCTGTCCTCCTGCAGGGTTGCCAGCCCGACCAGCGCCGCCAGCGGATAGGCGGTCCAGGCCGCCTTGCGGCCGTAACGGTCGGCCAGCACCGCCGCGATGGCGAACGACCTCGAGGTGTGGCCCGAGGGGAAGATGGTATCGTCGTCGAACCAGTCGTCGGAGTCCGCGCCGTCGTTCGGGCGCTCGCGCCGGAAGATGCCCTTCGTCACGCTCGTGATCATCAGAGTCCAGAGGTAGGCCTCGAAGCTGGTCGCCGCCGTCGATCTCAACCGCCGGTTCCCGCTGATCCGCCCGACCAGGTAGAACGTGCCGAGGGCCGCGGCCTCGACCTCGCTCCGGCCGAGCGGCTCGAGGACCTCGGCGGCGTCGTCGAGCGCCGGCTCGTCCGACTCGACGACCTCGCGGCGGATCTCGTCGTCCCGGCCGATGAGGAGGGCGGTGCCGGCGAGCAGTCCGGCCGTCAGCCAGGCACCTTTGGGGTGAGCGCGTCGCGGGAAGGTGAACAGGTAGCGTCCGTCGTCGAGGTAAGTGCGGAACGCCTCCCCGAACGTGCGCGCCGGCCCGGTGCCGGCCTCGTCCGATCCGGGGGCGTCCTCGGCGGCGAGCAGGGCTCCCGGCCCGGCGACGGACGCCAGCGCCGCGGCGGCGACGATGAGCACGGCGAAGCGGATCGACATTGCCCCTGAGACCGTGGTCTGCCTCCCTCGAGTGCCGTGGCCGCCTCAGCGGGTCGGAGGCGCCGCCTCCCCGCGGCGCTCTCCTCCTGCGACTACCGGGACCCGCGGAAGCGGCCGGGAAGGGTGTCCTCCTCGACGAGCCCCCGACGGAGCCCTGAACCGGCACCGAGGAGTCCGCCGCCGCGACGCATCCGCATGATCGGGAACCTAGTGCCCGGGGGCCGGGGCGTCAACCGCGGGGAGGGGGGATCTCCGCCGCGCCGAAACAGGGCCTGAGCGCCTCCGGGATGTCGATCCCGCCATCCTTCCGCTGGCAGTTCTCGAGGATGGCGACCAGGGTGCGACCCACGGCCACGCCCGAGCCGTTGAGCGTGTGGACGAACTCCGCCCTGGAGGCCGGCGTGCGCCGGAAGCGGATCCCCGCCCGGCGCGCCTGGAAGTCGGTGCAGTTCGAGCAGGAGGAGATCTCCCGGTACGCGTCGAACGAGGGGAGCCACACCTCGATGTCGTAGGTCTTGGCCGCGGCGAACCCCATGTCCCCGGTGCACAGCGTGACCACCCGGTAGGGCAGCCCCAGACGCCGCAGCACCGTCTCAGCGTCGGAGGTCAGCCTCTCGAGCGCCTCGGACGACTCCTCCGGCCGGGTCAGCTTGACCAGCTCCACCTTGTTGAACTGGTGCTGGCGGATCAGCCCCTTGACGTCTTTGCCGTAGGAGCCGGCCTCGCTCCGGAAGCAGGGCGTGTACGCCGTGTAGGAGATCGGCAGGAGCGAGCCGTCCATGATCTCCTCGCGGTGCAGGTTGGTCAGCGGGACCTCCGCCGTCGGGATCAGGTAGTGGCCCATCTTCTCGACGCGGAACAGATCGTCGGCGAACTTCGGCAGGTTTCCGGTGCCGGTCATCGACTTCTCGTTGACCATGAACGGCGGCAGGACCTCCGTGTAGCCGTGCTCCCGCGTGTGCAGGTCGAGCATGAAGTTGATGAGGGCGCGCTCGAGCCGCGCGCCCGCCCCGGTCAGGACCGCGAACCGCGCACCCGCGATCTTCGCCGCCCTCTCGAAATCGAGGATGCCGAGCCGGGTCCCCACCTCCCAGTGCGGGAGGGGCTCGAAGTCGAACCGGGGGATCGCCCCCCAGCGGCGCACCTCCAGGTTCTCCGCGGCCGATCCGCCCACCGGGACGCTCCCGTGCGGCAGGTTCGGGACGATCAGGAGGAACGACTGCAGCTCCGCCTCCGCCTCGTCGACCCTCGCGTCCAGCTCTCTGATGCGCTCGCCCAGCTCGCGCATCTCCCGAATGAGTCCGCCGGCGTCCCGCTGCGCCTTCTTGAGCCGGGCGATCTCCTCCGAGACCCTGTTGCGCCGTGCCTTCAGGGCCTCCACCTCGCGGATGGCCGTGCGCCGCGCTTCGTCCAGCCGGCGGAACCGGCCGAGATCGAGATCGGCGCCCCGGTTGCGGAGGGACCGTGCGAGAACGTCGAGATTGTCGCGCACCCATGTCATGTCGAGCACGTCGCGGAGTCTAATGCAGCGCTTTTCACAGTGTCAAACACCGTGAAGATCTCCGACGGCCGTGCGATGATCGGGGGTCATGGCGAGGACGCACCTGAGCGATTACCAGCGCAGCAACCGGGTCCGGGAGCTGCCGCTCCACGACCCGCGGCCGGTGCGCGAGGCGGCGCGGCGCCTCCTCCGGACCCGGGACGCCGCCGGCCGGCGACTCTCCGGCGCGGAGGTCCTCGCCTGCCTCGCCCGGCAGGCCGGAGTCACCACCCCCGAGCTGGTGGTTCCTGACGAGCATCAGCCGCACCGCCGCCGGGGCGGCCGCATCGTCTTCAGCCTGCAGGGGGAATACCACCGGAGGAAGCCTTCGCCCGGCGATCCCCGGATCGCGCGCGGCGGGAAGCCGCTCGGGAGGATCCGCGTGCTGAACCGGACCCCGGCGCGGGGCGACATCGTCCGCCCCTCCGCTTTCCTCCACACGCTGCTGCACGAGTTCTGCCACCACCACGACGCCGAGGCGCTCGGGCTGCGCCGCTCGTTCCACACTTCCGGGTTCTACGCCCGCCTGCGTCACCTGCGCGAACAGGTGGGCGGGATCGACGCGGGGCCGGACCGCGGCGCCGGAGGGCGCGGCCGCGGCCGGACCGGGGGCGGCGCCGCAGGCGGGGCCGAGGAAGGGCCGGGCGGCCTCACCGCTCGCCTCTGGGCTATAATCCGCAACCTGTGAGATGGAGACCCCGATGGGCAACCCCTGGTCGGTGAACAGATCCCCGGTCCGCAAGGCGGTCTTCCCGGCGGCCGGCATCGGCACGCGGTTCCTGCCGGCCACCAAGGCGCAGCCGAAGGAGATGTTGCCGCTCGTCGATCGGCCGGCGATCCAGTACGTCGTCGAGGAGGCGGCGGCCTCCGGCATCGAGACCGTCATCATCGTCACCGGACGGGGCAAGAGCGCCATCGAGGATCATTTCGATGTCGCCTACGAGCTGGAGCAGATCCTCCGGGAACGGGGCAAGACCGAGCTGCTCCGCCAGGTGCGCTCGATCGCCGAGACGATCAGCGTCTCCTACGTCCGGCAGAAGGTGCCGCTGGGGCTGGGCCACGCCATCCTCGTGGCGCGGGACCTCGTCGGGGACGAGCCGTTCGCTGTGTTCCTTGGCGACGACATCATCCACGCCCGCGTGCCCGCGATGCGCCAGATGATCGAGGCCTACCGGCGCTACCGGTGCCCGCTGGTGGCGGTTGAGAGGGTCGACCGGGACAGGACGAGCGCCTACGGGATCGTCGCGGTCGAGCCGGCCCGCGGCCGGACCATGCGGGTCACCGACCTGGTCGAGAAGCCCGCCCCGGAGCACGCGCCCTCGGACCTGGCGATCATCGGGAGGTACATCCTGACGCCGGACATCTTCGACCACCTGGAGAGGACACGGCCGGGGAGCGGCGGCGAGATCCAGCTCACCGACGGGCTCAGGTCCCTGCTGCGCCGGCGGGAGATCCGCGCCTACCGCTTCGAGGGGATACGCTACGACACCGGCAACAAGCTCGGCTTCCTGAAGGCGACGGTCGAGTTCGCGCTCAGGCGGTCCGACCTGGGCCCGGCTTTCCGCGCCTACCTTCGGGACCTCGACCTGGACGGCGCTCTGCTGCGCCCCGACGGCATGCGCCGCGGGGCGGCGCGCGCCGCCTCCGGGCGCCGGCCGGCAGCCCGGGCCGCCCATCCCCGGAGCCGGAAGCGTGCGCGCCCCGGCGGCACCAGGGGCCGCGGCCGGCTTCGGCACGCAGCCCGGCGCTAGCCGACCCGCCGCACTCGGCCGCGGCTCGACCCGCGCGGCTCACTTGTCGCCCCTCTTCCCGCCCGGGCCGCGCCCCGACTTCGCCGCGGCGGTGGCCTTGCCCTCCTTGGCGGGTGCCTTCTCGCCCTTGTCCCGCTCCTTCTCGGCCGATCTCCCCTTCCGTGCGTAGTCCGTCACGTACCAGCCGCTCCCCTTGAACTGGATGCCGGGCGCGGAGAGGACCTTCTCGACCCTCCCCCTGCACCTGACGCACCTGCGGACGGGCGGGTCGGAGAACTTCTGGAGCCGTTCGAACCGGTGACGGCAGCTGGTGCACTCGTATTCGTACAGCGGCACCTGGATCTCCTCCTCGAATGCGGCCGGCGGCCCTGCGCTGGGATGATGGGGAGAGCCGGCGGGCGCGCTCGACCTCGCGTGGTCTGAGATTATATTGCAGGAGGGCCGGCGGCCAGCGTTCCGGGCGGCGCGAGCCGGATCGCAAGATCGTATCCGGCCGCGGGGCGGCGCGTCGCCTCCGGCCGCGGGATCGTCCGGTCGGGAGGCTCGTTCCGTGAGACGTGAAGCCCCCCTCTCCGGCACGGCGTGTCGGGCTCCGGCGCCGCCGGCGGGCGCCGTCGCACTTCTGCTCGCCCTGCTGGCGGCCTCGGCCGCGCCCGTCTCGGCTATTCCGGGCGAGCAGGAGGCCTGGATCCGGGTCGACACGGCCAACTTCACCCTGTTCAGCAATGCGTCGCGCCGGCCCACGCTCGAGGTCGGCCGCCGGATGGAGCTCTTCCGGCGTGTCCTCGCGAGGCTCAACCCGGACCTCGAGGTCAATTCTCCGCTGCCCACCTACGTCTTCGTGTTCCGGGACGACCGGTCGTTCGCACCCTACAGGACACGTTCCGGCGCCGGCCCCGGTGCCCAGAGCGCGTACTTCGCTGCCGACCGGGACGCGAACTACGTGGCGCTGAACGCGGCCCCAGAGGGGGATCCGTCCGCCGCCGTCTATCACGAATTCGTCCACTACTTCCTGAACAACAACTTCTCCGACATCCCCGTGTGGCTCAACGAGGGGCTCGCCGAGTACTACACCACGCTCCGTGTCAGCGGCGCGCGGGTGGAGATAGGCCGGCCGCTCGAGGAGTACGCCGACTGGCTGCGCCGTCACCGGATGCTGCCCCTGCCGGACCTGCTCGCCGTCACCACCCGGTCGCGCGAGTACAACGAGGAGAAGAGACAGGGAGCCTTCTACGCGCAGTCGTGGGCGCTGGTGCACTACCTGATCTGGGGAGATCCCGACTGGAACTCGGACCTCGCGGGCCGGCTGGCGCGGCTCGTGGCCGGCGACAGCCTGATCACGCTGCTCCACGTCCCGACTCTCGCCGCCTTGGAGGAGGATCTGCGCTCCTACGTCGAGGGGGGCCGGTACCGTTACGGCCGGGTCGAGTTCGGGGACCTGGAGGTCGACGAGGCGGTGCGGGTGACGCCGATCGCGCGCGCCGAGGCGCTCTACCGCCTGGGCGACCTCCTGGCGCGGATCGACTCGGGGAAGGAGAAGGAGGCGAGGCGGCATCTCCGGGAGGCGATCCGCCTCGACCCGTCCCACGCGGCGGCCTACGCCGGCCTCGGCTTCCTGCTCGACAGGGAGGGCCGCCACCGGCGCGCGTCCGGGCTCTACGAGAAGGCGCTCGCCCTCGACGGCGACGACTACCTGACCTGTTTCCTGTACGCGACCAACCTCAGCCGTCGCCACTCGGGCGACGCGGACAGGCTGGCGCCGGTCGTGGCGGAGACCCCTCCCCTGCTCGCTCGGGCCCGCGAACTCTACCGGAGGAGCATCCGGCTGCGGCCGGGCATCGCTGAGGCCTACGCCGGGCTCGGGGCCACCTACCTGTTCGACGGGGGGGGCGTCAGCGAGGGGATCGAGGCGCTCGAGACGGCCAGGAGGATGCTCCCCGACCGCCCGGGGATCGTCTTCCATCTGCTGCAGCTGTACGCGCGCATCGGCGAGCGTGACCGGGCCCGGGCGCTGCTGGGCGTCCTCAGCCGCCGGGCCGATGACGAGACGGTGCCCCTGGCTCGGGAGGCCGTTCTGCAGGCGGACCTGGCGGCGGCGGAGGCGCTGCTGCGCGAGGGCAGGCACCGCGAAGGGATGCGGATGCTTGAGCGCGTCCGGGCCGCCACGCGCGACCCCGACCTCGAGGCCAGCCTGGCGTCGGAGATCCGCGAGCTGCGCTCCAAGCTCGACGACCTCCAACGGGTCCGGGAGACGAACCGTCACATCGCCCTCTACAACGAGGCGATCGCGCGCGCCAACCGGGGCGAGCACGCCGCGGCGATCGAGCTCCTGAGGCGCGTGATCCGCGAGGCGAAGGACGCCGGCCTGCGCAGCATGGCCAGGGATCTCCTGCCGGATCTCGAAGAGGCGTCGCGGCGTTCGGGACCTCCCCGGCACTGAATCAACCCGTCTATAATCGTCGCCCATGGATCGGATCCGCATCTTGGGCCCCTGCCGGCTGCAGGGCCGCGTCCGGGCGGGCGGCGCCAAGAACGCCGTCTTGCCGGAGATGGCCGCCGCCCTCCTGCTGGACGGCCCCGCCACGCTCACCAACGTTCCCGACGTGCGCGACGTCCTGACGATGTCGCGGGTCCTGCGGCATCTCGGCCTGAGGGACGTCACGTTCGAGGACGGGGTCCTCCGGCTCGGCACGCGCAGCCCGGGCGACCCGGAGGCCCCCTACTCGCTCGTCAGGACGATGCGCGCCTCGGTCCTGGTCCTCGGCCCGCTGCTGGCACGGCAGGGGAAGGCGCGCGTGTCGCTGCCCGGCGGCTGCGCCATCGGGGCGCGCCCGGTGGACCTGCACATCGAGGCGCTGCGGCGGATGGGCGCGACCATCGCCATCGAGCACGGCTACATCGCCGCCTCCTGTCGGCGGCTGAAGGGCGCCGAGATCACCTTCGACAGGAAGACGGTCACCGGCACCGAGAACGTCATGATGGCGGCGACTTTGGCGGAGGGGCGCACCGTGCTCCGCAACGCGGCGATGGAGCCGGAGATCGCCGACCTGGCACGCTTCCTCAACGGGTGCGGCGCGAAGGTCGAGGGGGCCGGGAGCGACACGATCACCATCGACGGCGTCACGGGGCTCAGGGGCTCCGAGCACCGTGTGATGCCCGATCGGATCGAGGCCGGGACGTACGTGATCGCCGCCGCCGCGACGGGCGGCGGCGTGGTGGTCGAGGGATGCCGGCCGGACCACCTCACCTTCGTGCTCGACAAGCTGCGGGAGTGCGGCGTAGGGATCGACGCGGGAGACGACACCGTCGAGATCCGGCCCGACGGGCCGCTGCGCTCGGCCAACGTGGTCACGCTCCCCTACCCCGCCTTCCCGACCGACCTGCAGGCGCAGTACATGGCGCTGATGACCCAGGCCCGCGGCGTGGCGATCATCACCGAGTCGGTGTTCGAGAACCGGTTCCTGCACGTCGCGGAGCTGCGGCGCATGGGGGCCCACATCGCAGTGGACGGCCAGACCGCCATCGTGGCCGGCCCGGCGCCGCTGTCGGGAGCGCCGGTGATGGCCAGCGACCTGCGCGCCTCCGCCTGTCTCATCGTCGCGGGCCTCGCCGCCGAGGGGGAGACGCTCATCGATCGCGCCTACCACATCGACCGCGGCTACGAGAGCGTGGAGAAGAAGTTCCGATCCCTCGGGGCGTGCATCGAGCGCCTCGGGGGATGAAGGGAGGACTCATGACCGATTGCCTCTTCTGCAAGATCGGACGCAAGGAGATCGCCGCCAGGCTGGCGTACGAGGATCGCCAGGTCGTGGCCTTCGAGGACATCAACCCGCAGGCCCCGAGCCATACCCTGATCATCCCCAAGGCCCACATCGCGACGCTCAACGATGTGGGGGCCGAGCAGGAAGGGCTCCTCGGGCACATGATGGTGGTGGCCACGCGGGTCGCCAGGGACAAGGGCCTCGACGGCCGAGGATACCGCCTGGTCGCCAACTGCCTGGAGAGCGCCGGCCAATCGGTGTTCCACGTTCACGTGCACCTGCTCGGCGGCCGCAGCTTCTCGTGGCCCCCGGGATGATGGAGGAGTCCCCCGCGCGGGACGGCTGCCGGAGCGCGCCGGAGGCGGGGACGCCGCCCGGGGCCGCGGCGCGGACCTACAGGCGGACGGCCGGCACCCGCATCCTGAGCGCGGCCTCCGCCCTCCTGTTCGGAGGCGCCACCGTCTCCGTCGTGGCCGGCCGCGGCCCGGGCGTCGGGGCGCTGCTGGCCGGCGCCCTGACCATCCTGAGCCTCGCGAACCTCATCACGGCGTTCGGCGACCGCTACACCCTGGGCGAGTCGGGCGTCGTCTACTCCAACCGCTGGCTGACGCGGGTCGGATGCCGTCCGCGAGCGCTGGCGTGGACCGACGTCGCCCGGGTCCGCGAGCATCGCCGCCTGCAGTTCGGCCGCGCCGATCCCGCCCCCAGCGCGGTCCTCCTCACGGCCCGCTCGGGGCGCAAGCTGGTGCTCGATTCCCTGGAGGATTTCGATGAAGTGCTGCGGACCGTCCGTCGGTACTGCGGCCGCGAACGGCCCGCGGACGGGTAGATCCGCCCGTCCCCCGCGGGCTCTCGTCCCGAGGGCACGGGAGCGCCGTTCAGTACCGCGTCCTCTTGTCGACATCGTTGATCAGCGGCTCTCCCGCCAGGTAGCGCCCTAGGTTCCTCATGAAGATGTCGGCCGAGCGCGCCATGTACTCGGGGTGCGAGCCGGCGACGTGCGGAGTGATGACGACGTGGGGCATGTTCCACAGAGGGCTCGTCGGGGGGAGGGGCTCCCTCTCCAGGACGTCGAGCCCTGCCCCGGCGATCCAGTTCTCCCGGAGCGCGCGGACCAGCGCCGACTCCTGCACCAGCGCGCCGCGGCCGATGTTGATCAGGAGCGCCGTCGGCTTCATGCGCCGCAGGCGGCGCTCCCCCAGGAGCCCCCGGGTCTGCGGGGTCAGCGGCAGGGCCAGCACGAGCACGTCGGCGCTGCGGATCAGGAGGTCCTCTCTCCCGGCGGCCAGCATCCGCTCGAGGTGGGGGGGCCTCGGGCGCGGCCTGCGGACCAGGCCCCAGATCCGCATCCCGAAGGCTCTGGCCCGCGGCGCCAGCTCCCGTCCGATCTCACCCAGGCCGAGGATCCCGAGGATCTTCCCGTCCAGCTCCTCGAGCGGGGGCCGGCGGCCGTACAGTTCGTCCTGCGTCCATCGGCGGCGGACCTGGGCGCGCACGGAATCGCCGATCCCGCGGGTGAGCGCCAGGATGAGCGCCATCGCGTGCTCGGCCACGGCGACCGAGTTGACCCCGCGCGACGAGCTGATCCGGACCGAGGTGCGCAGGAGCTCCGGGTTGAGCACCCGGTCGACCCCGGCGAGGGGGGTGTGCAGCCAGCGGAGCGCCCCCGCCTTGTCGACGTGCCGGCGGGCCAGTCCCCACGCGAACAGGATCTCGGCGCGCGGGAGGGCCTTGATGAAGGCCCCCTCGTCGTGCGGCAGCTCGACGTCGAACCACCTCCGGGCCCGGCGGCGGATCGCTTCCAGCGACGGGCCTGGCAGCCTCCAGGAGGCGAGCCTGTGAGGCAGGTAGACGACCAGCGTCCCGCGGGCCTTCCCGGCTGACACGCGTTTCATCCCTCCGGCCTCGGACACGGCCGGTCATTCTACGACAGCCGCCCAGCCGCGCGCATTGACACCCACTCGCGCGCTCGCCTAACATTGAGGGTCGGCCCAAAATCCCCGTCTCCGCGGAGCGACCGCGGGGTCGCCCGAGAGGACTCCCGCAGCCCGATGCCGTCCGAGTCGATCGTCATCAAGGGCGCAGCCGAGCACAATCTCAAGCACATCGACCTGACGCTGCCGCGCAACAAGCTGATCGTGCTGACGGGGATCTCCGGGTCGGGGAAGTCGTCGCTCGCCTTCGACACCATCTACGCGGAGGGACAGCGCCGCTACGTCGAGTCGCTGTCGGCCTACGCGCGGCAGTTCCTCGAGCAGATGGAGAAGCCGGAGGTGGAGTCGATCGAGGGGCTCTCCCCGGCCATATCGATCGAGCAGAAGACCACCTCGCGAAACCCCCGGTCGACGGTCGGCACGGTCACCGAGATCTACGACTATCTCAGGCTTCTCTTCGCCCGGGTCGGCGTGCCCCATTGCCACCGGTGCGATCGGCCGATCGCCAGGCAGACGGTGCAGCAGATCGTCGATCAGATACTGGAGGTGCCGGACGGCGCCCGGGTCCAGGTGCTGGCGCCGATCGTCCGCGGCCGCAAGGGCGAATACCGCAAGCAGCTCGCGGAGATGATGCGCAAGGGGTTCGTGCGCGCGCGGATCGACGGCCAGGTGATGGAGATCTCCCCCGCCATCACCCTCGACAAGCAGAGGAAGCACACCATCGAGGTGGTGGTCGACCGCCTGGTCATCAAGTCCGAGATCAGGAGCCGCCTGACAGACTCGATGGAGACCGCGCTCAAGCTGACCGAGGGGCTGGCGGTGGTCAACGTCGTGGGCGGGAAGGGCCGCGACCTGGTGTTCTCGAACCGGCTCGCCTGCATCCAGTGCGGCGTCTCGGTCCCGGAGCTGGCGCCGCGGATGTTCTCCTTCAACTCACCCTACGGCGCCTGCGAGTCGTGCGACGGCCTCGGGGCGCACCTCGAGATCGACCCGGACAAGATCGTGACCAGGCCGGGGCTCTCGGTCCGCGAGGGAGCGATCGAGGGGACCTGGGGATCCGGCAAGTCGATGCTGCGCATGGCGGTCGAGGCCATCGCCCGCAGGATGCGCTTCAACCCCGATCTCCCCTTCCACAGGCTCCCGAGGGAGGCGCAGCGGCAGCTCCTCTACGGCAGCGGCGACACCGAGTACAGCTTCGAGTACGTCGAGGGCCGGAACCGCTTCTATTTCCGGAAGTCGTTCGAGGGCGTGATCCCCTCCCTCATGCGACGCTACCGCGAGACCGAATCGTCGGGCCTCAAGGAGGAGATCGAGCGCTACATGTCGCTAGAGCCCTGCACCGCCTGCGAGGGGGCGCGGCTCAAGCCGGAATCGCTCGCGGTGCGCGTGGCCGGCCGCAACATCGCCCACTACACGGGCCTGACGATCAAGGCGGCGCTGGAGGCCTTCGAGACGATGAGGCTGTCGGCCCGGGATCGCCACATCGCGCACCAGGTGCTGAAGGAGATCCGGGAGCGGCTGGGCTTTCTCATGAACGTGGGCCTCGGCTACCTGACCCTGTCGCGCACCGCCGCGACCCTGTCGGGAGGCGAGGGACAGCGGATCCGGCTGGCGACCCAGATCGGCTCGCGCCTGACCGGCGTCCTGTACGTCCTGGACGAGCCGTCGATCGGCCTCCACCAGCGGGACAACCGCCGGCTGCTCGACACGCTCTGCTCCATGCGCGACCTCGGGAACACCGTGATCGTCGTGGAGCACGACGAGGAGACCATCCGGACCGCCGACCACGTGGTCGACCTCGGCCCTGGCGCCGGCGACGAGGGCGGAAGGGTCGTCGCGCAGGGCACGCCCGACGACGTCGCGGCGAGCCCCGCCTCGCTCACCGGCCAGTACCTGTCGGGCGCCCGGAGGATCGAGATACCGTCGCGGCGCCGGGCGCCGCGTCGCGAGCGCCGCGCCGACCGCGGCTGGCTGGTCGTACAGGGGGCCCGGGAGAACAACCTGAAGGAGATCGACGTCCGCTTCCCGCTCGGCCTGTTCACCTGCGTCTGCGGCGTGTCGGGCTCGGGCAAGAGCACGCTGGTCAACGACACGCTCTACAAGGCGCTCGCCCGCGCCCTCTACCGGACGTCGATCCGGCCCGGGCGGCACCGCGGGGTGAAGGGTGTCGACCAGATCGACAAGGTCATCGACATCGACCAGTCCCCGATCGGCCGCACCCCGCGCAGCAACCCGGCCACGTACACGGGCCTCTTCACCCCGATCCGCGAGCTGTTCGCCTCGGTGCCCGAGGCGCGCATGCGCGGTTACCGGCCGGGGCGCTTCTCCTTCAACGTCAAGGGCGGGCGCTGCGAGGCGTGCGAGGGGGACGGCGTCATCCAGATCGAGATGCACTTCCTGCCCGACGTGCACGTCACCTGCGAGGACTGCCGCGGGCGGCGCTACAACCGGGAGACGCTCGAGGTGCGGTACAAGGGCCGCAGCATTGCCGACGTGCTCGAGATGTCGGTGAAGGAGGCGCTCGAGTTCTTCCAGAACGTCCCGGTCGTACGCCGCAAGCTGGAGACGCTCGACGCCGTGGGCCTGGCGTACATCAAGCTCGGCCAGTCGGCGACCACGCTCTCCGGCGGCGAGGCGCAGCGGATCAAGCTCTCGAAGGAGCTGAGTCGCCGCGCCACCGGCCGCTCGGTCTACATCCTCGACGAGCCCACGACCGGCCTGCACTTCGAGGACACCAAGAAGCTCCTCGGCGTCCTCAACGCCCTGGTCGACCAGGGGAACACCGTCATCGTCATCGAGCACAACCTCGACGTCGTGAAGACCGCCGACTGGATCGTCGATCTCGGCCCCGAGGGCGGGGACGAGGGCGGGAGGGTGATCGCCGAGGGCACGCCCGAGCAGGTCGCCCGGGTCCCCGGATCGCACACCGGCGCCTTCCTCCGCCGCATCTTCTCCCGGGCCCGGCGCCTCGCCTCCGCCCCGCCCGGCCCCGAGGAGCCCTTGTATGGGACGTCTTGAGACGGAACGGAACCGCAGGGGCGCCGCGGGGCCGTTGCCGGCCGAGGCCGGATACCAGGATGAGTACTCGGAGGAGGGGTTCTGGACGAAGCTCGGCCGCTATGCGAAGATCGCGGGACGGGAGGTGATCGAGAACGCCCTGCGGCTCTTCTACGCGGCGCACCGTCCCGAGACACCGATGTGGGCCAGGTCGATCATCTACAGCGCGCTCGGGTACTTCATCCTCCCGGTCGATGCGATCCCCGACCTGACCCCGGCGATCGGCTACGCCGACGACCTGGGAGCCCTCGTGTTCGCCATGGCGACCGTGGCCGCTTACGTCAGCCCGGATGTCAGAGAGAGGGCCCGCCGCAAGATCAACGAGTGGTTCGGACGGTGAGCCCGCGTCGACCGGCGGACCGAGTCCTGAAGCTGGCCGAGCTCGTGGCCTACCAGGACGGCGCCGTCGTCAGCAGCAGCCTGATCAAGACGGAGACCGGCTCCGTCACGCTGTTCGCCTTCGACAGGACCCAGGAGCTCAGCGAGCACACCGTCCCGTACGACGCGCTGGCCTACGTCCTCGACGGACAGGCGCGGATCACCATCGCCGGCAGGGCGCATCGCCTGAGCCGGGGCGAGGCGATCATCATGCCGGCCAACCGGCCCCATGCGGTCAGGGCGCCGAGGAGATTCAAGATGCTCCTGGCCATGATCCGACCGGGAGAGGTCGCGCCCTGACCGGTGTCGGGTGATGGATCGTGTCCGCGTATGAGCAAGGGTGCGGATGACCGGATGCCGGGGCACCGTGGATGTCCGCTCCGGGCGGCCCTGACGCTGGCCGCCGCGATCGGACTGGCGGGCTGCGGGGCCGGGCCCGCCAAGCCGGCGCCGCTGCCTGCGACCGAGAGGGCGCGCATCCGGGAGCTCAATCACCGGTACACCGAAGCCTGGCTCGCCAACGACCCGGATGCCGTGATGAGGCTGTTCACCGCGGACGCCGTGATTCTGCCGCACCACGGGGCCGCCCCCGCGGCGGGCACGACGGAGATCATGGCTTTCTGGTGGCCGCCCGGGACGCCCCCGGCCACCGTGACGCAGCTTCTGATGAGCCCGGACGAGATCGCGGGGACCGGCGATCTGGGATATGTGCGCGGCCGCTTCTCCTTGACCTTCACTTACGAGGAGGGCGGGGCCGCGCGCACGCTCGGCAGCTCCGGCAACTACCTCATGATCGTGCGCAGAGGCGAGGACGGCGTCTGGAGGATCTCCCGCCACATCTGGAACGGCCCGGCGCCGGTGGCCGAATGAGGGGCGCCCTCCGGGGCTCCGCCGGCCCATCGGGAGCGCCGTCAGCCTCACCGTCATCCGGGAAGCGGCGTCGATGAGCGAGGAGCCCGGCCGCGAGCCCGCGCCGCCCACCGGGCGGGACGTCATCGAGGCCGCCCGGATGGAGATCGTCCTGGACCGGCTCCGGTCCGAGCAGGACCTGGGCTCGGGACTGCTCGCGGGAGCTGCCGGCGCCCTCGCCGGGGCGCTCGCGTGGGCCCTGGTCTCGGTGACCATGGAGATCCGGATCGGCTGGATGGCGGTGGGGGTCGGCGTCCTGGCCGGTGCCGGGATGCGCACCTTCGGGAAGGGAGTCGACCGGTCCTTCGGCCTCGCGGGCGCCGCGCTGGCCCTCGGCGGCTGTCTCCTCGGCAACCTCCTGACCGTCTGCGTGCTGATCGCGCGCGAACTCGAAGCGCCGATCCTCGATGTGCTGTCGGGGCTGGATCCCGATATGGTCCTGAAGCTCATGCTCGGCACCTTCACCCTGATGGACGCCGTTTTCTACGGGATCGCCGTGTACGAGGGGTACCGGCTCTCGTTCCGCCGCGTCAGCGAGGACGACATCGCGCGCGTGATGGGTCGGCCGGATCTCTGATCGACGGCGCGCCGGGGCCGGCCCCGGGTGTAGAATACAGGACGTGAAAAACGTCTACGAGAACGTCGTCGACGCCATCGGGCGCACGCCCCTGGTTCGGCTCAACTACCTCGGGAGGGAGACCGGGGCGACCTTCTACGCCAAGCTCGAGTACCTCAATCCCGGAAACTCCGTCAAGGATCGAATCGCCGTCCAGATGCTCGACGACGCGGTGCGCGAGGGCCTCGTGTCCCCCGGCGGTACCATCGTCGAGTGCACCAGCGGGAACACCGGCATGGGATTGGCGATGGTCGGCTCGGCCCGGGGCTTCCGGACCATCCTGGTCATGCCGGACAAGGTCAGCAGCGAGAAGATCAAGGCGCTGCGGGCGTTCGGCGCCAAGGTGATCACCACGCCGACGGCGGTCGCTCCGGAGGACCCGCGGTCCTATTACTCCGTGGCGCGGCGCATCGCGGAACAGACGCCCAACTGCTTCTTCGCGAACCAGTACCACAACCGGAGCAATCCGGAGGCGCACGTGCGCACCACGGGACCGGAGATCTGGGAGCAGCTCGGGGACCGGCTGGACGCCGTCGTGGTGGCCACCGGCACCGGCGGCACGCTCACCGGCACCGGGCGCTACCTGAAGGAGCGCAAGCCGTCGATCCGGATGGTGATGATCGACCCTGTCGGGTCGATCCTCCACGAGTACTTCAAGACCCGCAGGGTGTCGAAGGTCTTCAAGACCTACCAGGTGGAGGGCTTCGGCGAGGACTTCGTGCCGACCAGCCTGGACATCGACGTGGTGGACGATTGCTACCAGGTGAGCGACAAGGAGTGCTTCCTGACGGCGCGCGAGCTGACCCGCAGGGAGGGTTTGTTCACGGGGGGCTCGGGCGGCGGGGCGGTCTGCGGCGCGATCAAGTTCGCGCGCGAGCATCCCGAGTGCCGCACGATCGTCGTCATCCTGCCCGACTCGGGGTCCCGTTACCTCAGCAAGGTGTACGACGACGACTGGATGCGCGAGAACTCGTTCCTCGATGACGAGGAGATCTACGGTCGCCTCGGCGACCTGGTCGGGCGCCGCCGGCAGCCGCTGATCGCCGCGGCCCCGGGCGACGGCGTGCAGAAGATCATCGAGATCATGAAGAGCCACGGCATCTCCCAGCTGCCGGTCCTGGAAGGCGGACGGCTCTTGGGGATCATCTCGGAGGTGGACCTCCTCAAGGCCCTCATCGAGGATCCCGCGTGCGTCGATCGGCCGGTGGCCGACTTCATGGATCAGAACTACGTCGTCGTCTCCCCCGACACGCCCGCCAGCCGCCTGGCCTCCGTGTTCACCGAGGGCAAGGTCGCGCTGATGGAGGACCGCGGACAGATCACGGCGGTGGTGACCAAGATCGATCTGATCGACCACATGGCCGGCACGACGCGGTGACCGGGCCCGACCGGACCCGGGCGTGACAGGCGAGCCGGCCGCCGGCATCCAGCAGACCCTCCTCGAACTCCTCGGCAAGGCGAACTCCGTCATCTGGGGCCCGCCGATGCTCGTCCTGTTGGTCGGGACCGGCATCTTCTACACCATCCTCCTGCGCGGGCTGCAGTTCCGCACCCTGTGTCACTCGCTCTGGCTGGCGTTCGTCAAGCGCCGGGACGTGGCGGCCGGCGCGACCGGAGACATCAGCCACTTCCAGGCGCTGATGACCGCGCTGGCGGCCACCGTCGGGACCGGGAATATCGCCGGCGTGGCCACGGCGATCGCAGCCGGCGGGCCGGGCGCGCTGTTCTGGATGTGGGTCACCGGCCTGTTCGGCATGGCGACGAAGTACGCGGAGGCGGTCCTCGCGGTGAAGTACCGCGTGACCGACCGTCTCGGCAGGATGAGCGGCGGGCCGATGTATTACCTGGAGCGCGGCCTGCGGTGGAAGCCGCTCGGGATCGCCTTCGCGTCGCTCGGCGCCATCGCCGCGTTCGGGATCGGCAACATGGTGCAGTCGAACTCCGTCGCCGACGCCCTGCGGACACATCCGTTCAACGTGAGCCCGGCGACCACCGGCATCGTGCTGATGGTGGCCACGGGCCTGGTGCTGCTCGGCGGGATCCGCGGCATCGCGCGGGTCACGTCGGTGCTGGTGCCGGCGATGATCGTCGTCTACACGGCCGGGGCGCTGGCGGCGCTTCTCCTGGAATGGAGAAGCATCCCCGGGATCGTGTCGCTGGTGATCTCCGAGGCCTTCACGCCGACCGCGGCCATCGGCGGGTTCGCCGGCGCCACCCTGCGCGAGACCATCCGCTTCGGCGTGGCCCGCGGCGTCTTCTCGAACGAGTCGGGCCTCGGCAGCTCGCCGATCGCCGCCGCGGCGGCGCGCACGAAGGATCCGGTCGTCCAGGCGCTCGTGTCGATGACCCAGACGTTCATCGACACCATCGTGGTGTGCTCGATGACCGGGTTCGTGATCATCGCCACCGGAGCATGGAGGTCGGGATCCACCGGGGCGGCCTTGACGACATCGGCCTTCAACCTCGGGCTGCCCGGGAACTTCGGCGGCGCCATCGTCGTCATCGGGCTGGCGCTGTTCGCTTACTCCACCGTGCTCGGCTGGAGCTACTACGGGGAGAAGTGTACCGAGTACCTCCTCGGGGAGAGCTCGATCGTGTGGTACCGCGTCCTGTTCACCGTGATGGTCGGCGCGGGGGCCGTGGTCAAGGTCGACCTCGTCTGGGCCCTCGCCGACGCGATGAACGGACTGATGGCGCTACCGAACCTGGTGGGGCTGCTGGGCCTGTGGGGCGTCGTGGCGACGGAGACCCGACGCTACCTGGGGGCGGGCCGCGCGGGCTCCTAGGAGGCCGGGCGGCCGGGCGGCCCCGCGCGGCCCGCGTCTGTCGGCTTCCCGTCACCCTTCAGGATCCCCCCGAGATCCCTGAGGAAAAAGCAGAAGATCACCAAGGCGCTGCCGGCCAGGGCGACGATCATGACCCAGGTGAAGACGTCCCAGGCGTTCATGCCCGCGCCCCGACACGCGCAGCCGGCCCGACGTCGCGACCGAGCAGGTTGCCCAGGATGAATCCCGCGAGCGACAGCGGGAGAGTGAAGAACAGGGCGTACTCCCGCCACAGGCTGAGCTCGACGCCGCCTACAGCGAAGTCCCAGATGAACGTGGCGTGCTCCTCGCTCCTGGCCCCGAAGGTGTACAGGACGACATAGTAGATGAACGCGCCGACGAAGCCGAAGGCGCACGAGAGAAGGCCCGCGAGCCTGGTCTTGCGGCCCCTCCAGTAGAGGCTCGCCATGATCGGGACGAACACGGTGGAGGTCAGCATGGTCGCGAGGAAGACCCACATCGCCATGATCCTCTCGAACAACAGCGCCACCGTGTACCCCACGATCCACGACGCCAGGATGCCCCACTTCGTGTACCGCACCAACTGCTCGCTCGTCGCCCTCGGGTTGAATATCGGGCGGTAGATGTCGTAAACGATGTTTCCACCCGCCACCAGGCAGTAGGAGTCGATCGTCGACATCCCCGTGGAGAGGACGCCGGCAAGGAACAGGCCGGTGAGCCCTGCCGGCAGGGCGAAGACCACGACCCGCAGGAGCGCGGTATTGGGGTGGATGCCGGACGGCAGAGCCCCGGCCTGTACCGCACCCGCCGCCAGCATCCCGGCCGCCGTCACGCACCAATCGTACGCCCCCCAGACGACGACGCCGATCAAGAGTGCGTTCCGGACCTGCCTGAAATCCCGTGCGGCGAAGATCCTTTGGTAGAAGGCCGGGTCGACCAGGACGGTCAGGCCGGTGGCCGCGTAGATGATCACCAGCCCGATCGGGGTGCCGCCGAGAGGCTCGAAGAAGCTCTCGGGCATCGCCCCCTCCAGATACTCGAACCCCCCCACGCGGCCCATGATGATCGGGAGCGCGACCGCCAGCGTCACGCACATCATCACGAACTGGACGGTGTCGGTGATCGCCACCGCCCAGAGACCCCCCAGCAGCGTGTACGCGAGGGCGATGAGGCCGATGACGAGCGCCCCGACCCGCCAGTCCCATCCGAAGATCACGTGGAACGCCATCCCGAGGCCCAGAAGCCCGGCCGAGGGGACGGAGTAGATGAACGATGCGGCCGCCCCGAAGACGCCGGCCGGACGGCCGTAGTGCCGGTGGAGGATATCCGGAAGCGACTTGAACTCGGCGTCGCGCAGCCTCCTGGTCAGCAGGAAGGCCGCCAGGATGAAGAACATGTAATACGGTTCCGAATAGCCGATGAAGGCGACGATCCCCTCGTTGTAGCCCAGCTCCGAAGTGCCGAACAGGACATCGATGCCATAGTAGGTGGAGACCAGCGTGCAGATCAGGATCGGCGTGGTCATCGCGCGGCCGGCGATGAAGAACTCGTCGAAGTTCGGCGCCTTGCGGAACACGTAGTAGCCGATCCCGAGCATCAGCAGGACGTAGGCGCCGATGACGGCGAAATCGACCCAAGACATGTGGACGTTCAGCTGCAGGTCGCCCATCCGAGCTCCATGTGAGAGATCCGTTGCGATGAGTTGCGCTTGCTATCACAGGCGCCGCGGAGCGGTCAAGTGGACGGCGGAGCCTACCGGACCAGGATATGGACAGGCAGCTCGCTGGCGGGCAGGATCACGGCCTGGCCCGGAGACGCGGGGCCTTCGGTTCCCGAGGGCACGCGTTCGACCGTGATCCGAATCGATCCGGGGAACCATCGCACCGAGACGACGCGCAGCCTGGCCGGGGGATCGCTCCCCAGATCGTCGCGCAGCAGGATCGCCATCTCGGCCTCGAAGTCGATGCCGGCCGTCCGTCCGCCCGCGGCGGCGACCAGGGTGGACCACGCTTCCTGCGATCTGACGACCTCATGGTCCCTGCCGAGCTCCGGAGCCCTCCGCGCCGGGGCGACCCGGAACGGCGGCCGCGGCTCCGCCGGAGCGCGCCGCGGGGGTGGTTCGGCCTCCTCCGCGGCGGCGATCGCGACAGGCGGGGGGGCCGCCTCGGCCCTCCGCTCCGCTTCGACCCGCGCGACTTCGGCCCTCTCCGGGCCGGCGGCGGAGGGCCGTTTCGGCTGTTCCGCTCCGACCGCCTCCAACGCCGCGGGGATCCCCGGGGGGTTCGGCTCGCGCCTGGAGGCGAGCCCCCGGCGGGCCGTGCCTTTCTCCGGCTCGGGCTCAGGGGGGACCGCGCCCTCCTTCCCCGACGCGAGGTAGCCGAGCGATCGGAGCGCCTCGAGCGTCTCCTCGTCCGGCACCGACTCGACCTCCCCGGCGCCGACGTCGTCTCGGAAGCCGGGCGGTTGCCGCAGGGCGGTCCCGTCCCGCTCTGAGAGGCCCGTCCCCAGCCCGGGCGGGGGCTCCTCCGGCCCCCGCTTCATGTACGGCCAGAGGACGAGGGCCAGCGTCAGCATCGCGGCGACGGCACCGATCACCCGCAGGCCCACGGCGCTCCTCCACAGGGGGAACACGGGCGTCGCGGAGGGCGGCGACGCCCCCTCAGCCCGCGGGCCGGCCTCGGCCTCCTCCAGGCGCCTGCGCGCACGGCCCGCGAATCCGCGCGGCAGCGGCGGCGCCTCCTCCCGGAACTCGAGGGTCAGTCCCCGGTGGAACTCGACCGCCCGCCGCAGCGCGTGATCGGACCCGAGGCGGCTCTCGAACTCCTCCCGCTCCTGCTCCGTCAGGAGGCCGTCCAGGTAGAGGTTCAGCTGCTCATCGAGGTCGTGGTCATGCCTGCCCGCCATCTCTCAACCCATCCATGCGACCCTGACGGCCGGCCGCGCCACCGGACGAGGCCGGCCCCGGGCCGGTTCAGTCCTCCATGAGGCGACGGATCCGGGCTCGGGCGCGCGCCAGCCGGGAACGCACGGTGCCGACCGGGATCCCGAGGGCGGAGGCGATCTCCTCGTAATCCAGCTCCTCCGCGACCCGCAGCACCAGCACGGCCCGCTGACCCGGATCCATCGCGGCCAGCGCCCGGTGCAACCTCTCCGCCTGCTGCTGCCCGACCGCTCGCTCGTGCGGGCCGGGCGAGCGGTCCGGCATGCGTTCCGCGAGCGACGCGCCCTCGCGCTCGCGGCCGGAGCCTCCCAGCAGCGGGACCATCCTCCAGCGGCGGCGCCTCCGGAGCCGATTGCTCCACAGGTTCAGCAGGGTCCGGTATAGGTACGTGTAGAAGTCCGCCTCCCCACGGAAGCCGGGGGACGCGCGAAATCCCCGCACCAGAGCCTCCTGCGACAGGTCCTCGGCCTCGGCCGGATCGCCGCAGAGCCGATACGCGAGAACGTACAGCCGCCGCCCGTACTGATCGATGAGAACGTCGAAATCGGGCCCTGCGGCTCCCCACGGCGAGCCAAGCGAGGATCCGGCCGGATCGGGTCCGGCGCGGCCCGGGGAGCCCGCCAGCTCTTCGACACCCGAGCCGGCAGCGAGTTCCCCCCCTGCGCGGTCGGGACCGCTCCCGCCCGCGGTCCCTCTCGCGCGGGGGACCTCCTCCGGAGCGGGCGGGCGGTCGCAGGGGTTCCGGATGTCGTGCGACATTCTGAGCGGACCTCGGGACCCCGGGGCTCAGGATCCCTTCGGGCCCCGTCCCCGGGGCCTGTCGCCGGTCGCCCGGCGTATGGTGTAGAGGCGGCGCCGCTGTGGCTGCCCGGGGGCCGGCGGCGCCGGAGGCTCCGTCTCGCCGCGTCCCGGCATCCCCTTCAGCACTTCGTCGAAGAGCTTCTTGGTCTCGCTCCTGCGCCGCGCCGGAACCTGTCCGTGGCGGAACTCGTGCTCCGTGAGACAGGTGTTGCAGCGCACCTTCCTGACCTCATCCCCGACCATGCCGACGACGCCGTGGTTCATGATCAGCCGGCACCGCGAGCAGTAGTCGTCGATCACGTCGCCGAGCCGGACACGCCGATTCTCCACGCAGCCGATCCTCCGGGAGGTTGGGTTCAGGGGAGATTCATGGTAGCCGTTCCGCCGCCAAATTGGAAGCGGTCTTGGCCGCGAACCGGCCCCGGGTCCCCGCGGCGGAAGGCCCCCGGACGCCGCGCCCGGCGCCCCACCGGAACGACCGATGCCCTTCCGGCGCTATCATAGCGATGCCATGATGGTGCCGCCGCGCGACCGGCCGGGGCGGGCGACGGGGCGGCGCGCCCGCTACCCCGCGATCGCCCGCGCCTGCTTCCATCTCAACTGGGCCTTTCTCATCCTGTGGACTGCGTACCTCGCGGGCCCCGATGTCCTCGCGATCGTTCGCCTCCCGACCGAGGCCCTCGCCTACCGGCTGTTCTACGGTGCCTTCTTCGCGTCTCACTTCGTTCTGATGTCGGTCGGGATCATCGCGCTGTTCGTCGTGATCATCGAGATCCACGCCCGGCGGCCGGTCATCGGGTTCCGCAGCGTGCTGATCGCCCTGACGCTGCCGGTAGTCTCGTTTCTCTACTTCGCCTCCCGCTTCTTGCTCGAGGTGCGGCGCTGGCTGGAGCGCTGAGAGGGGATCCCTCAGAGCAGATCCTGGACCGCCCTCTCGAGGGTGCGCCGATCCACCAGCCCGACGAACTTCCTGCGGACACGCCCCTCGCGATCGACGAGAAAGGTGGTCGGGACCGCATCCGGCTCGCCCAAAAGCTCGGCCGCGCGGCTGTTGAACATCCCGTTCGGGTACTTCAGCGGGACGCCTCGCTGGAACTGAAGGACCATGGCCGGCTGGTCGTCCACCGAGAGTCCCACGACCACCAGCCCGCGATCCCGATAGCGCTCGTACAGGGCGTTGAGCTGCGGAATGATCTTGCGACAGGGGCCGCACCAGGTCGCCCAGACGTCGAAGATCCTCACCTTGCCCCGGTGCGGCGCCAGATCGATCCGCCTGCCGTGCGGGTCCTCGAGGACGAGCGACGCGTAAGGATCGGCCCCGTCCGACCCGGGCGTGTCCGTCGCCACGGAGGCTTCGGCGAGCGACAGGGCCGGCTCGCGGGCGGGCGGCGTGCCGCTGCAGGCGGCGGCGAGCGTCCCGACCAGCAGCGCGACCCAGGCCCCGCGTACGGGGGGCCGGTTCATCGCCCCGCGTCCCGGGCGGGGGCGGTGAGGGCCTCGAACCCCGTGATGGAGATGCCGGCGGGCTTCCAGTATCGGTGATCGTGCAGCCGACAGCGGATCTCGAACTCTCCCTTCAGATCGGGATGCGCCCTGATGAGCTGCAGGAACTGGTGTCCCTCGAGGACCTGGTAGACGATCTTCGTCCCGCTGACCTTGAAGGTGATCTGGCGCGACGGGCCGACGTTGAAGTGTCCCCGCGCGACGAGTTGGCACTCCCCGTCCACCTCGAAGCCCGCCTGCCGGACCCGGGCGCGCACCTGGTCGACGCTCAGCGATCTCCCTTCGGCGGCCCCGACCGTCAGGCTCGAGGACGACAGATCGGCGCTCACCTCCGCGACCCCGCCGAGGCTGCGGATCGCTTCCTCCAGGGCCCGGGTGCAGAGGACGCAGGTCATGCCGCGGACCGGGACGCTCACCTGGCGGATCCTGGCCTCGGCCGGCCACGGCCACATGAGGGCGGCGACGACCAACGGGCCGGCCGCGCCCCGGGTCCAGGAGGCGCGGGCCCTGCCCGGGGCCCCGGTTGGAAAGCTCACGCTCGCGTCCATCCCCGATCCTGATTCTGGGACAATAAGGCCGGAACCCGCCGAAGGCAAGTCGGGGACGCTCGGGAGAGTGAGGACGCGGGCGGATAGGCGCGGCCGGCGCGGGGGGCCCCGCACCGCCACGGACCCGGTGGCGGGTCCGTGCGGTGTGCTAGCATGACACCTCCATCACATCGCCGTGCGGAGGGAGCCTCGCCTCGATGTCCGGGTACGCCTCGTACAGTTACTGGCTCGAGACCTGCGACGACGAGCTGGAGCCGCGTCCCGCCCTCGACGGCTCCGTGGAAGTCGACGTGGCGATCCTCGGGGCGGGGTTCACCGGTCTGTGGACCGCGTATTACCTCCTGAAACGGGAGCCGTCGCTCAAGGTCGCCATCATCGAGAAGGAGATCGCCGGGTTCGGTGCCTCGGGGCGCAACGGCGGCTGGTGCTCTCCCAAGCTGAACATCGGGGTCGACTCCGTCGCCCGGCTGTACGACGAGCGGGCGTCGCGCGCCCTGCAGGCGGCGATGTACGACACGGTCCCCGAGATCGGGAGGGTGTGCGCCGAGGAGGGGATCGACGCCGAGTACGACCGCTGCGGGGCCCTGTTCATCGCGCGCGGCCGGCATCAGCTGCCGGAAATGGAGTCGTACGCCGAGTCGTTCGCGCGGTACGGCTTCGGCCGCCTGCAGGAGGTTCTCGACGCCGCCGAGACCGAGCGGCGAATCCGCGTCGCCGGAGCCTGCGGCTCGATCCTGTTCAAGACGTTCGCGTCGATCCACCCGGGTAAGCTGGTGCGCGGTTTGGCGCGGGTCGTCGAGCGGCTCGGCGCGACGATCCACGAGCGGACCCCGGTCACCGATTTCGTGACCGGGCGCGCCCCCGCGCTGCACACCCTCCGCGGCGACGTCCGGGCGCGGGTCGTCGTCCTGGCGGCCGAGGCCTACCTGTCGCGGCTGCCGCGCCTGCGCCGCAGGGTGCTCCCGGTCTACTCGATGATCGTGCTGACCGAGCCTCTCGGCGACGCGGTCTGGGAGGAGATCGGCTGGCGCAACCGGGAGCTGGTGTGCTCCTTCCGACTGACGGTCGATTACCTGACGCGGACGGCCGACGGCCGCATCCTGTTCGGCGGCCGCGGCGCGCCCTACCGTTTCGGCTCGGCGATCGGGGACGCGCTCGACCGCCACGAAGAGACCCACGCCATGCTCCGGGCCATGGCGCGCGAGTGGTTCCCGCCTATCCGCGACGTCCGGTTCACGCACTGCTGGGGAGGACCGGTCGGCATGCCGCGGGACTGGATGCCGTCGGTGAGGTACGACCGCCCGTCGGGCCTGGCGATCGCCTGCGGCTACACGGGCGACGGCGTGGCGCTGTCGAACCTCGCGGGGCGGATCCTCTCCGATCTGATCTGCGGCGTTTCGTCGCCCTTGACCGATCTGCCGGTGACCGGCCACCGCTCGCCGCCCTGGGAGCCCGAGCCGCTCCGCTGGCTGGGGGTCCGCTACGTCCAGGAGGCGCTGGTGCGGGTCGACCGGAGGGCCGAGCGAACCGGCCGTCCCCCCAGCGGGCGCACCATCGCGGAACGCCTCGCGCCGCACTGACGTTCGGCCGCGGCAGGACCCCGCGGGGCGGGGCGGCCCCCTTCAAGGAGCCGACCGCCCGGTCCTGAACAGGGGCAGGATCTCCGAGATGTCGCCCGTGGCGCCGCTCAACCTCAGGCGGATCCCCTCGCCCCGGCGGACCCTTCCCGAGAACGAGCCGCGCGCGGATCCGGCGCGGATCACGCCGCCGCTCAGATCGACGGTCGTCCCGCGGGTCGCGACCTTGGCGGTGATCTCGATCGGGAGATCGGCCCCGTCGGAGGTCCTGAGGTGGCCGACGGCATCGAGCACGCCCGAGCCGCGCAGCGTCTCGAGCCCGTCGCTGCTGAACCTGTGGTGGCCGCGGTAGTGGAGCGTCCCGAGGACGTCCGGCCCGGTCCAGCCGGCGTATTCGAGGAGCTGGTCGAGGGCGACGCCATCGACGCTCAGGTCGGCCTCGGCTAGGAGCCGGCCCGGCTCGATCCTCACCCGCAGCGAGCCGCTCGCCTGCCCGCCGAACAGGTGGGCTCGGATCCCCTGCGCCCGGATCTCGTCGTCGATCGACAGGTCGCACCGGAGGCTGTCGAGCCGGATCCCGCGCAGGCTCAGCGCCACGGCGCTGACGTCCCCCTCCGCGTGCAGGGCGCCGTCCCGCCATTCGCCCGTGAGGCTGGTCTCGATGCGCCCCTTCACGGCGGCGGCCCCGGGAAGGAGTGCGGCCAGCCTCGCTGCGTCGACGCCGAACTGCAGGGAGCCCTCCGCGCCCCGATCTCCGGCGAGCAGCAGATCCCCGGCCGCCGCGACGCCATCGCCGCGGATCGACAGGGAGCCGAGCCGCAGCCCCGGTGCTCCCAGCGAGAAGTCCGCTTCGCCGTGCAGGCCGGGCCAATCGGTTCCGGCGAGGCGCAGGGAACCACCGGCGAACTCGCCCCGGCCGACCACCTCCCCCCTGGAGGCCGCCCAGCGGGCGTCAGCGTCGATCCCGGCCAGCTCCGCTCTTGGTCCGTGCACGACTCCGAGGATCGCGCGCCCATCCCGGATCGCCAGCGTCGAGCCGTCCGGAACCTCCGTCGGCCGGAGCGCCGCCGCCCATCCCCCGGCTCCCTCCGGCGCGATGCCCCGCCCCTCGGCGAGGACGAGCCGGATCTCGGGGCGCTCGAGTTCGATACGGACCGGCCCGCGCCCAAGCCCGAGGAAGGTGAGGATCCCGGCGCGCAACCGGGCATCCGGGAAGGTGGCGTCGGCCCGCGAGCCGCGGTTGCCCCGCTTGCTCGCGAGCACCTCCCGAAGCCCGATCGTGGGAGGCAGCAGGGACAGCTCCACGCCGCCGACGCGGACCTCACCGCCGATCCGCTCCGACGAGCGTGATTCGATCGCGCGCCTCACCCGCCCTTCCAGGCGTTCCTCGACGAGGCGGACGCTGAGACCGATCGCCAGGACCGCGACGATCGGCACGAACAGGGTGAGGGCTTTCCTCCCGCGGGTCACGTCGGCGCACACTCCGATCGGTCGGGGCCCGTGGAGGGCGGCGCCGGCGCCGCCGGCCGCGGTGCCTTCCGGCGCTCTATCTTAGGTCAAGGGATGGAGTCGAGCCAGCCGTCCGCCTCGCGGGCCCCGGGGCGCAGTCCCCGCCCCTGCAGGGGCCGCCCGTCGCGGTCGAGCATCTCGGCGGCCGAGACCATGACCGTCATGCCGCCCGGGAGGACCAGCGTGGCCTGCGCCAGTCCCTTGCCGCGCGTCGCCTCCCCGACCAGGAAGCCGCGCCCCGTGGCCTCGAGAGCCCGGGCCAGCCGCTCGGCGGCGCTCGCGGTCGCCCCGTCGACGAGGACCGCGATCGGGCGGTCGGTCACCGCGCCGTCTCCCCCGGTCACCTGTGCCTCGGCGCCGTCGGGCCCCACGTCGACGCCCACATCCTCACCGGGACCGACCAGCAGGTCGCCGATGGCGTCCGCCACCCGGGAGAACCCGCCCGGGTTGCCCCTCAGGTCGAGGACGATCCCCTCCTTGTCGCGCATCACCTGCAGCACCCGTCTGAGTTCCGCGACCACGCCCGGATCGGTCAGGCTGCTCAGCCGGATGTACCCCAGGCCGCCCTCCAGATCCTCCGCGATCAGCGGCCGGCTGTGCGGCCGAACCTGCCCGAGCGGGTCGAGCGCCACGGACCCGCCGTGCCGCCCGAGGAACACGGCCGAGGTCTCCTCGTGGTGCCGCAGCCTCGTGTAGGGGTCCCCGAGGGAAGCGAGCATCTCGGAGATGGCGCGGTAGGCGTCCATCGGA